>JAAYBH010000330.1 GCA_012718935.1 Clostridiales bacterium | reverse complement strand
AGCCCCATCGAAACGGCGGTGACTAAAAGCTGGTCGTTTTTGAAGAGCACCCCGAACATTTCCTTCATCGACGTATGCTCCTGCTTCTTCACGATGGCGCGGTTTTCCCTGACGCCAAACAGGGTGAAGCAGAGAAACGCCCATGTCAAAAGCGTCACGGCCACGGCGAAAATGAACCATGCGCTCTTATCTCCGCCCAGCGCCTTTGTTATGGGGATAATGCCCACGACGCAGGCGAACATGCCGACGTTTGCGCAGATGCGGGCGAAGGACCCGATTTTCTCACGCGCCTTCTGGTCGATGGAAAGCGACGGCAGCATGGACCAGTAGGCGATATCATTGGCGCCGTAGGTCAAATCCCACAATAGGTATATGATGACGAATACGATGATGTACCAGGTACCGGTCAAACCGAGATCGGTAAACAGCAGCACCGTCAGAACGCCGCCCAAAAGACCGCCAATGGCGATCCAAGGCTTGAATTTGCCGAAGCGCGAGCGCGTATTGTCCACAAGAAAGCCCATGATCGGATCGTTCACGGCGTCGAAGATGCGCAGGACGGTGAAGATTCCGCCCATCCACCACATGGTGGAATCGGGCAGATTCAGGATATCGGTCAGATAAAATATCAGGTACATGCTCACCAGCGTGTAGAGCATGTCCCGGCCCACGGTGCCGAGGCCGAAGGTAAAGAGATTGCCGCGGCTGCCCGCGGGGCCCTTATTCGTGCTGCTGTCCATAGCTGCCATCCCCATTCTCAATAAATCTCGTTATATAGAGCTCGGACCCGAAATCACCCAACAGGCGGATATTTTTGTTATAGCCCGTGCCTGAAAACTGATTTGTGAGAGGTATGCCGGCGCGGAGCGCCGCGTCGGAGCAGAGGTATTCCTGCGCGCCGTTTTGGAGGCTGTACAGCTTGTTCGCCGTATGCAGTATAAGGCCGCCGGGCTTCAGCTTCACCGGAAGAATATGGTTGACAAGCCCGCCGAAGCGCTTTATATACAGGCGCTGCGGTCTTGACCGGACCTTGTACATTCCTTCGCGTAAGCCCGTGACCGTCAGGCGGTCCCCGCTTTCGGCGGCGGGCGCCAGCGTCTGGAAGAAGCCCGTCAAAGCGATTTTTCCGTCCGCCGCGGTACTCTGCCAGATGACCGTGTTTGCTTTATGAGTCCCCACGCGGCTGAATGTCCCGAACTGGAAAGCGCGCCGGTGCTCTTTATAGAATCCAATCTGTTCCGCCACATCCTTCCTTTCCTCGGGAGAGAGCTCGTGAAGGTCCAGCTCATAACCAAGGCAGCCGAAGCAGGCGGCGTGAAAACGCGTCGAGAGCGGCGTGTCTCTGAGGGTCTGCTGATGTGGTGACTGCGATACATGGGCCCCCATTGTTGAAAGCGGATACAGATAGGAGAGGCCGCCCTGGATTTTCAGCCGTTCGATCGGGTCGGTGTCGTCGGAGCTCCAGATCTGGGGGGAAAAGCACAGCATCCCCAAATCGAACCTGTTCCCGCCGGAGGAGCAGCTCTCCAAAAGCACATGGGGTCGCGGCAAAAAGATGCGTGAGAGAATATCGCAGAGCCCCATGATGTACCGGTGGCAGAACTCCCCCTGATTCGAAAGCGCCGGGGAATACATTTCCGAGATATGCCGGTTCATGTCCCACTTGACATAGCTGAGCCGGGCCCCGTCGATGATCGCGCCCACCTGTTGGACAACATAATCCCTGACCTCGCTCCGGCACAAGTCCAGCACCAGCTGGTTCCGCCCCAGCACAGGCTTCCTGTCCGGGTGCCGGACGGCATACTCGGGATGGGACCTGAACAATTCGCTGTCCTCGCTGACCATCTCCGGCTCGAACCACAGCCCGAAGCTGAGCCCCAGCGCCCGGATTTTCTCGGCAAGGCCGGGGAGCCCGTGCGGCAGCTTTTTATGATTGACGGTATAGTCGCCCAACCCGGCCCTGTCATGGTCCCGGGCGCCGAACCAGCCGTCGTCCAGAACAAACAGCTCAATTCCCAGCGCCTTTGCGATTTTTGCCAAATTAAGAAGCCCCGACTCGCTGAAATTGAAGAAGGTGGCTTCCCAGTTGTTCAGGAGCACCGGCCGCTCCCGGTTTTTCCAGTCGCCCCGGACGATATGGCTGTTGATAAAATCGTGCATATGGCGGCTCATGCCGTTGAAGCCGTTTTCGCTGAAGGTCATAACGGCCTCCGGTGTCTCGAAGCTGTCGCCTTGCTCCAGCAGCCACTCGAAGCAGTGGGGGTTGATGCCGAGAGACACGCGGACACTGTCGAATTCGCTCTTTTCAACCGCGCCGTAATGGTTCCCGCTGTAGACGAGATTGAAGCCGAAAACCCGGCCGTGCGCCTCCGTCGCCCCGCGCTGGGCCAGCAGGAAGCCGGGGTTGTGCCGGTTGCTGCTGTCGCCCGAGATCGAGGAGTTGACGATAGTGCCGTATTCAACCGGCCTTTTATGGAGGTTTGCCTCCTTGATCCAGCCCCCGTCCAGCGTCAGCATGTCAAAGCCCTCGTCCGGCAGGTCCACCGTCATGCTTAAAAAACGCCGGATCGTCAGCGGCGCCGCGCTCCCGTTTGTCAGAACGGCGCGCCGTGTAATGACGTTCGTT
>JAAYBH010000329.1 GCA_012718935.1 Clostridiales bacterium | reverse complement strand
AGCACGCGGGCGCATTCGGCGAGGGTTGAGCCGGTGGTAATGATATCGTCGATGAGCAGAACGCGTTTTCCGTCGATCAGTTCCTTATCCTTCAATTCGTATACGCCGCTGACATTGGCGCGCCGCATTTCCTTGTCTGTTATAGTAGACTGGGCCTGTACATGGGCGGTTTTCACAAGTGTTTCGACGGCAACGTCGTCAAGCTCCAGCGCAACGGCCAGAGCCAGCAGCATTGCCTGGTCATAGCCCCGGGCTTTCGCCCTTTTCGTACTGAGCGGCACCCAGGTGATCAGATCGAATCTGCCGCTTAAATGCTCCCTAATGCACGATGCCATCAGACGGCCGTAACAGTCGGCATACGCCGTCATGCCCTTGAATTTAAACCGGAGGATCGATTTGCGTACATCTCCCTCATACAGGAACGGCGACACGCATTCGTCATAAAAGCTGCCCTTTTGGCCGACCTGCGCGCCCTTCGTGAACGGCAGCCCGGCAGTGCATTTATCGCACAGGCATTCCGTACCCTTCGGCAAAAATTTTCCGCAGAAAACGCATTTCGGCGGGAACAGGAGATCAAGAATATTTACGAAAATACCCATAATGAAACCTCCTCAGGCGATCTGACGGAATTCTTCAATTCATAACGGCCTCATGAGTCTTGCGCGAAGCCCGCTGTATCTTCTCTGCCGCTTGTCGTTATGGACCATCGTTTCGATAATTCCCTGGTCACCGACGATGATCAGCAGCTCTCTGGCTCTTGTCACTGCCGTATACAGGACGCTGCGCACCAGGAGCTGCTGCGCGCCGGCGGCCGCCGCCAAAATAACGGCCCGGTATTCGCTGCCCTGGGACTTGTGCACAGTCAAGGCGTAAGCCGGTTCAAGCTCAGTCATCTGTTCAAACAGATACGTGACGAGCTTGTCCTCAAAATCAACTGTGAGCGTCTCATGGGTAAAATCGATTTCCCTGATCTGACCGATATCGCCGTTGAAAACGCCTGTCCCACCGAAAAAGCCGTCGGCACTTTTCCATATTATATCATAATTATTCCTGATTTGCATTACTTTATCGCCTTCACGGAAGATATACTCCCCGAAGGCTTTTTCTTTTTTTCCCTGTGACGCCGGGTTAAGCGCCGCCTGCAGCCGGGCGTTGAGATTCTCGGTGCCTGTCCGGTTTTTTCGGGTAGGCGACAGGACCTGAATCTGGGACGGATCGATCCCCATGTTTTTCGGAAGCCGCTCGGCGCACAGCTCGACGATCGTCTCCAGGGATTTGTCCTGAGACGTGCGGCGAAGAAAAAAGAAGTCGGCGCACTTTTCAGAGAGGTCGGGCACAGTGCCTTTATTGATAAGATGCGCGTTTTTGACGATGCCGCTCTCATTGGCCTGACGGAAAATTTCACTCAGCACAATTGTCCCCACGGCCTCGCTGCGGATGATATCCGAAAAAACGTTGCCGGGCCCGACAGAGGGGAGCTGGTCAGCGTCCCCGACAAGCACAAGCCGACAGCCGGGCTTCATTGCGGCGAGAAGCGAGCGCATCAGCGTAATATCGACCATCGACGTCTCATCGACGATTACGGCGTCGGTATTCAGCGGATTTGTCTCGTCATGCTCGAAAATGAGCGCGTCGCCGTCGCCGATGCCGGCGCCCAGGAGGCGGTGAATCGTCGCCGCCTCCCGGCCTGTCAGCTCACTCATCCTCTTGGCGGCGCGGCCCGTGGGCGCGCATAAAACTGTTTTGAGTCTGAGCTTGTCAAATAAAGCGATGATTCCGCGGACGCAGGTGGTTTTTCCGGTACCCGGCCCGCCGGTCAGCACCATGATACGGCTTTTTGCCGCCATCTCAACCGCCTGATACTGCAGGCGGGCGTACGTGATGCCGTATTCCCGCTCCACCTCCGAAACGAGCGCGCCGATATCGGCAGTGTCCGCCACCGGGTCATCCGACATTGCCAAAAGCCGCTGCGCGATAAACTGCTCGGCATCGTGAAAGGCCTCCAGATAGCAGGCGTCCACACCGGCCACCGGTTCGCGGACCATAAAGCCGCTTTCGCACAGGGCGTCGACGGCGTCGGCGACCGTCTGGTGACCCACGTCAATAAGCTGGTTCGTGGCGGCAACGAGCTTGTCGTAGGGCAAAAACGTGTGGCCGTTGTCCAGATTGTGGTAAAGCTCAAAAAGGACCGCGGATTCCACCCGCTCGGCGCAGTCGCTGTCAAAGCCGAGACTCAGGGCCACTGCGTCCGCCTCATAGAAATCGGCGCCGAACTGCTCGTCCGCCATGATATAGGGGTTGTCCTTCACCGCGGCAAGCGCCTCATCGCCGTAAGTCTTGTAGAGCTTAATGGCCACCAGCGGCTTGAGGCCGAAATGGGATAAAAAGTCGATCAGGCGCCGGAGCCCCACCTGTCGCCGGAAGGACACGCTCACCTCCATGGCGCGTTTTGCCGTGATCCCACGCACTTGGGAGAGCTTTTCCGGCTCGTTTTCAATAATTTCCAGCGCCTGATCGCCGAATCTTTCAACAATATCGCGGGCTTTCGCCGGGCCGACGTTCTTGATGGCGCCCGACGCCAGATAGCTGTAGATGGCGTCGCGCCCCTTTGGCATCCGCCGCTCGGCAAATTCGGCCTTGAATTGCTCGCCGTAGGACTGGTGTGTCGCCCAGCCTCCGGTTAACACCAGCGATTCACCCGGATTCACGCCGGGCATGCAGCCCACCGCCGTGACTGTCCCATCGGCCGTATTGAGACGCAGGACAGCATAACCGTTTTCGGCGTTCTGATATATGAGAGCGGCGACCGTACCCTCTATTTGTATGTACTGCGCCTCGTCCATTGCGTTCCTCCAAGACTCGTAATAAGCTGCGTGTGATATGGTTTGGACAGCCTGCATCTTTTATTCATGTCGAAGGCTTATCCTTGCCAGGCTCAGCAGCACCACCCCTGCAAGGAGCAGGCACGATATGATGATGCCAATGCTTGAGATGGAAGACCATCCAAACATGATGACGGGCAGCACCGAGAACAGGAAAGCAATGATCGCACATGTCAGCATCACGGTATTGAGCTTCGGCTGCGGAGCCCTGACCGCAAATAAGGCAGCGGTTCCAATGAGTATAACTACCGTCAAAAGGGCTGCCGGTAGCGGACCAAAGTTTGCATAACCGAAAGGCATCATGCTGAAATAAGAGTATGTACGCCTAATGACGCTGCCGTCGGGATTTCCGAAATTTAAAACTGCCCCATATGGTAAAATCTCAAGTACGAGTGACACTGTCAGCGCCGCCAATGATACGCCATAGAGCTTTCTCACTGCTGTCACTCCCGTCAAACTGTGTTCTGTCATATCCGTATACCGAACCGCTAACCTTGCATCGGTGATGAAATAGCGTGGTAAAAATCAAATCTCCAGTCCTGTCAGGTACCTTCTGATCATATCCAGCGCGTGGCTGGACGCGGCGGTTCGGACCCGGCCGCGGTCGAAGGGCAGGGACAGGCTGCGGCACCAGAGTCTATCCTCCGCCGAAAGGGCGACGAAAACCGTCCCGGGCTCCCGTCCGGATTCGTCAGAATCCGGCCCTGTAATGCCGGTGATGCCGACGCCGAGGTCGGTGCTGAAGCGGCGGCGGACCATGATGGCCATCTGTTCTGCGACCTCCCGGCTGGCGACGCCCTTTTCCCTGATGAGCCCTGCGTCGACACCGAGGAGCGACGTTTTTGATTCGGTTGCATATGTCACCATTCCGCCGATAAACACTTTTGAAGCGCCGGCGATGTCGGTAAGGCGCTTGGACAGCAGCCCGCCCGTACAGGATTCGGCTGTGGCAAGCGTTTTGCTGTTTTCTTTTAATAGCCCCACAACCGTATTTTCAAGGGTTTCGGTATCGATGCCGTAGATAATATCCCCCAGAATCCCCTGTATTTTTTCAAGGACAGGCGCCATCATACTATCGGCTTCCGCTTTTGATTTCGCTTTGGCCGTCAGGCGGAGCTGCACCTCGCTGTCCTTGGCGTAGGGGGCCAGCGTCGGGTTTTCCATGGCGTTCATCATGTCCCGGAGCCGCGCCTCAACGGCGCTTTCGCCCATGCCGAAGATGTGGATGTTATGGGAGTGTATTTCCTGATCCGACAGGTTTTTCAGATACGGGACGGCGCATTTGACAAGCATGTCGCGGCACTCTCTCGGGGGTCCCGGCAGCATGAGGACATGCTTCCCCTCCGACTCGAAGGCACAGCCCGGCGCCGTGCCGACGCCGTTATCAAAGATGGTGCAGCCCTCCGGCAGGTACGCCTGCTGAAAGTTGTTCTCCGTCATCTCCATGTTGTGCAGGCGCCGCTGAAAGAAGTCGCAGATTTTTTGCGCTTCGTCTTCGCTGAAAACAAGCTGTTTGCCGAAGGCTTCGGCCAGGGTCTGTTTGGTGAGGTCGTCGCAGGTGGGGCCGAGGCCGCCTGTGGTGATGATGATGTCGGCACGGCCGCGAGCGATGGCGACGGCCTGCTTCAGCCGCTCCGGGTTGTCGCCGACGACCGTATGAAAATAGACATTGACGCCGATTTCCGACAGTGCTTTTGAGACATCCTGCGCGTCCGTATTCGTGATATTCCCGAGCAGAAGCTCAGTACCGACACCGATGATTTCCGCCGTGTAAGTCATATCAATCCCTCCAAAACAGCCGGATCGTCCCTGTTGTTATTTTATTCCGCTCCCCGCCCGCCGTCAATGCGTTTATATCATTTTACGCTTCAATGACGATGCGTTTGATTTGCCTGAAGGCTTCCTCCGCCAGCGCCTCAACATCCAGTGCCGATTCCGCCTTTATGACGTCGTCAAGCCGCGGCTTCGTGCGGGGATGGCGGGGGGTGAAAACAGTGCAGCAGTCTTCATAGGGCAGGATGGAGGTTTCAAAGGTGCCGATTTTAACGGCCGTTTCGACAATCTCCCTTTTGTCATGCCCGATGACGGGCCGTAAAACCAGTCGCTTTGCGCATTCCTCCGTGACGGCCATGGCCTCCAGCGTCTGGCTGGCCACCTGGCCGAGGTTTTCGCCCGTGATGATCGCCTTACAGTCATTATAATCGGCGATTTTGTCCGATATGCGCATCATAAACCGGCGCATGATGATGGTGAAAAGCTCCTCGGGGCATTTTGCCCGTATCTCCTCCTGGATATGAGTAAACGGTACGATTTCAAGCTTCATCCGCCCGCAGTACCGGCTCAGGATACGCGCCAGCTCGATAACCTTCTCCTTTGCCAGCTCCGAGGTGTACGGAAATGAGAAAAAATGGACGGGAATAATGGAAACGCCGCGTTTGGCGATCATATAGGTCGAAACGGGGCTGTCAATACCGCCCGATAAGAGCGATACCGCCCGTCCGCCCATGCCCGCCGGCATACCGCCGGCGCCCGCCTCGCTGGGCCCGTGGACGTACGCCGCGTAATCCCGAACCTCCAGATGAACGGTGAATTCCGGGTTGTGCACGTCGACCTTCACATGGGGGAAGGCGTCCGCCAACTCGCCGCCAACGTACTGCGACATCTGAATCGACGTCATTGGAAAGCTCTTGTCCGACCGTTTCGTCTCGACCTTGAAGGATTTCGCCCTGTTCAGCTCATCCCCCAGATACCGCTTCGCCGTCTCCAGCAGCGCGTCCTTGTCCTTCTCGCACGCCGCCGCTCGCGACACCGCCGCAAGCCCGAAAACCGTCTTCACGGCGTCATACGCCCCGTCCATGTCGCAATCACCCTGCGGCTCCGCGTAAATCGTCGACTGCACCGCGTAAATCCGGAATTTCCCGAAGGGCTTCAGGCGCTTGTTGATATTCGCTATCAGCTTCATCTCAAAGCTCTTCCTGTTGAGCCCCTTTAAAACAATTTCGCCCTGCTTGAGTAAAATGATATCGTCCATGTGTGTTCCCATCTTTGAATTTCATGTTTGTATTATTTGTGCTGTCTGCTCTCAGAATATTCTATCAACATAACGAGCAATAGGCAAGGGCGGTGAGCCCTTGCCCTACAATATTATCTGACTAGATTCGCTTTATTCAATGGCGGGATGCTCACATCCCGCCATTGAATCCTGATGATATCGTAGGGGCCGACGACCTCGCCGGCCTGTTGACCTATATTAATTCTCGTCCCTGAAATCATACGTTCTGTATTGTATCGCTTCTGCCAGGTGCCTGCGTTCTATTACCTCGCTTGAGGCGAGGTCGGCGATGGTGCGGGCGACTCTCAGGATGCGGTCGTAGGAGCGGGCGGTGAGGCCGAGGCGGTCGAAGGCGTCCTTCATGAGCTTTTCGCAGGCACCGTCCAGCGCGCAGTGCTTGTCCAGCATTTTCGAGCCGATATAGGCGTTGCACTCGGTCCCCGTTCCGGCATAGCGCCGCTGCTGGAGGAGGCGCGCCGCGTTGACGCGGGCGCGGATGACAGCAGACGGTTCCGCACTGGGGCGCTCACGCAGCTCTTCAAATTCCAGGGACGGGACTTCGATGTACATGTCGATCCTGTCCAGCAGGGGACCCGACAGGCGCTCGTGATATTTCTGGACGGCATGCTCCGAGCAGGTGCACCGGCGGGACGGATGGCCGTACCAGCCGCACCTGCAGGGGTTCATGGCGCACACCAGCATAAAGCGGCACGGGTATGTCACGGACGCGGACGCCCGCGATATTGTGACCTGCCCGTCCTCCAGGGGCTGGCGGAGGGATTCCAGTACGTCGGAGGTGAATTCGGGCATTTCGTCGAGAAACAGCACGCCATTATGTGCCAGGGAAATCTCCCCCGGCTTCGGGTTTGACGTGCCGCCCGCCATCGCCGTGGATGAAATCGTATGGTGCGGCGACCGGAAGGGGCGTATCGTCACAATGGGGTTTTCCTTGTCGGTCAGGCCCATGACGGAATGGATCTCCGTGCACTCGATCATCTCGTCCCGGCTCATGTCGGGCAGGATCGTCGGCAGGCGCTTACTGAGCATGCTCTTTCCGGCGCCGGGCGGTCCCACAAGCAGGATGTTATGCCCGCCCGCCGCGGCCACCTCCAGCGCACGCTTGACATTCTCCTGACCCTTGACCTCGGAAAAATCAAGCGTCTCGGGGTAGACGGCAACCGGCTCGGAAGATTCGACAGGCGTGATGAGCTCCGAACCGCCCAGATGATTCAAAAGCTGGCTCACATGCGCCACGGGATAGACAGTCACGCCCAACGCGTACGACGCCTCGGCGGCGTTATCCTCCGGGACAAACAGCTTTTTGATGCCCGCCCGCTCCGCCGCTATGGCCATCGGCAGCGTCCCCGTCACCGGCCGCAGCTCCCCGGACAAGGACAGCTCGCCGAAAAACGCGCAGTCGTCTGGGATCGGTTCGATATCCTCCGCAGCCACCAGAATACCCAGCAGCACCGGCAGGTCGTACACCGTCCCCGCCTTTTTTGTATTGGCCGGCGCCAGATTGACGGTGATCCGGCTGATGGGAAACTTGATCCCGCAGTTTTTCGTCGCCGCACGGACGCGCTCCCGCGCCTCCTT
>JAAYBH010000328.1 GCA_012718935.1 Clostridiales bacterium | reverse complement strand
GTATGTGTCAAGTAAACGTTGGCAAAAAGCATCGCACGGGAAATTGTACAGACAAGTATTCGATTTTATGTTGTTCAAAGGGAAGGGCATAGCAATCCCTTGGTGCTCTGCGTTTAACCGTGATGCTTACGAGCCGGCGAGAAAGGGCATCTTGGCAAGAGATTTCATACCAAGCATTTCCTTGGCCCCTGGTATATCGGGGATGGTGGCATGTTTAAAGCCGTTGTAACCTTTACCAACACGCTCCGGCACCTCACGGGGCCTAAAGCCAACAGGCATCGGATCATAATCTGCCAGTACAATTGGCCCAAGAGTAGTCAATACGTCTGCGAGCCTGCCGGTATGCTTCAGGCACAGAAGCGCCGCCAAATTATCCGCGCCGCGTATGCTCCAGCAAGCACGCCGCCCTTTCATTCGATTCCCGATCAGCGTAAAGATATTGCTCTCCATACTTCCGCAACGTGCCGGTGCCAAGCCCTCGTTAACCGGCGGCATCTTCTCACCACGCCGGTAATATGGAATGAGTCCCTCTTTGTTATTGCTGAAATAGTCAAGAAGTCTTTGCCGTTTCTCCTGTTCATCTGGTTCTATCGTACTGTTCACTGACGCCTCTATTACGGCCAGTAGTTTATCGATATCTTTAGCGTAAAGCAGGTCTATCATCAGGTCCTGGAGCTCCGGATCATTCACATATTCGCGTATTGCTCTATTCCTGTGAAATGGATCCAGTTGGTACACGGCTGCTTCATTGTTCGCCGTTATCCAGTTGGCACCGTCACCGTTAAGAACACGCAATTCTATCTCATCCGTGCAATATACCGATGCGATGACGCCTTCCTTGCGCCCGATGAAATCCTTTACGTTGTCAAAGCTTGCGCAGGCTACTTTGTCGGCCAGCCTCCGGCGTTTCCCGTTTTGTTTGACGCCGCTGTAAGCTATGGCTGCTTTCATCTCCCTCGACGGCCCGTAGGCCTTCCTGTCCTTGCCCTGGAGCTTCAACCATATCCCGTCCGCTTCCTCATACAGCAGCTTGCTTTCCAGCTTGCCGGTCCCTTTGTCTTGTCGCGCCTGCGCCGCAAGCGTTTCTTCTCGCGCTCGTATGCGGCCTCCTGCCTCCTGCGTTATCGACCACGCCGTCTGATGGCTTATCGTTTGTCCCGTCAATTCGCTGACTTGCCGCGCCGTTTCCCGATATGTACTTTCACACGCCGCTGTTGCCACCAACTCAGATAGCATTGGACTCATTTGCCCCGGCCGATCTAACCCCAGCGCCTCGTCTAGCAGGTATACGTGAAACTTTCGGCCTGTTTCGTCCTCAGTCTCATATACCCGCCGGCTGAACTCCACTTCACCCATTATCGTCTTCAACACCGTCCGGCGTTTCCCCTTGTCCCGGTACTGCTTTTTGTCGCGCGTTTCCGCCAAGGCATCGTCCAGTTCCTCAAGGTACTCCGCTATCGCTGCTCGCCCTGTAGCTAGCGCTGCTGTATATATCTTTCTCTCTATCTCGCGGATATCGATCTTGTTTTCTCCGCTCTTCTCAGGTATACTCAGCCTGCATACGCCTCCTGTCTTGATGTGGTCGGCAAACTCATCTTAACAAGTTTCGTATGCAGGGGGAATAGTTTTCGCTATTCCTCCTCTATTTTTGCCAATGATTATTTTACACTAAGATTGACGAGTGGTGCGTCTCGGACCCGGATTCAGAAGTGTTGATACCAAAAGCGATCTATATGCAGGAGTTTTTGGATAGCGTCAAATTCTAGAGATACTAATTCACGAAAGGGCGGCGGGATATGGTCTCACAAATTCGTTCCCTAGGGCTTGGCGGCATATCGGGCTATGAGGTCTCCGTTGAGTGCTTTTTATCCGGGGGCTTACCCAATTTTGACATCGTCGGGCTCGCCGACGTAGCCGTTAAGGAGGCGCGGGAGCGCGTCCGTGCGGCGACGAAAAACTGCGGGATCAAGTTTCCCATCAGCCGGATCACCGTCAATCTGGCGCCGGCCAATACAAAAAAGGCGGGGACGGTGTACGACCTGCCGG
>JAAYBH010000327.1 GCA_012718935.1 Clostridiales bacterium | reverse complement strand
TCGCCCTGCCCGCAATCAGCACAACAGCGATAACGAGGAGGACAGAGACGCCGATGATCCAACCCTTCCTGCCTCTCTTCCGCGGTTCCTCCGGCACATCATATCCCTGCGCCGCAGCCGTTTCCTGAGAAAGCTTATCCCCGCCGTCCGTTTCCGCCGTCATGATCTTCTTTATTTCGTCTTTTTCGGTTTGTCCCATTGGTTGGATCATATCCTTCCTGATAGCTTGTATTAGTTTAACATAATAGCAGAGCAATATGAAAAATTTGTGAATGTTTTAAAGCAATTATGTAAATAAACCGAACATCTTGAAACAGGAAGTAAATGGTGTACAATATCATTAACATTGATTGAAATTGATAAAGGAAAGTGACGCAATATGATCAAGCTTGAAATAGACGTCAGGGATATCGATTACGACAGCCTGATCGACAGGTTTCTGCCCGTTGTGCTAGAAAAGCTGCGGCAGTCGGAGAACACGGCCTCACGACTGATTGCCGGCGGTATGCCCGCGCCCGTTGCGAAAGCGATACTGAAAAACCTGCCCCAGGCGACGAAGGAGCAGCTGGCGGCCGAGCTCTTAAGCTCCAACAAAGAAGCCGTCATACAATATCTGAGCGACATGGCCGCGCAAAACGGCATTCGCCTGAATATCGGCGATCTCAGGGCTAAAACAGCCGGCGGCTGACAAAGCACTCCGGTCAGATAAACGACCTGAATCCGCAAGCCCGTCTCATCGCATGTGAGGCGGGCTTTGACAGTAGCTCTATCAGTTGAAAAGCGCGTATTCGCCGATCGGCAGAAAACCGATTCTATTGTAGATCCGGCCTGCCTGGGGATTACTGTAAAACAGGCACAGGTATTTCTTCCCCTCGTCAAACGACGCACGGCAGACGGCTGAGACGACGGCCGAGGCATACCCCTTGCCGCGTTCTCCGGGAAGCGTAGCAACGCCGACAAGCATGGCGCTTTGGGAGTTGCCCGCTGTGGCCTGGGCGACCGATACCAGCGCACCGTCCTTAAAAGCCCCGCAGGCCAGAGTACCGCAGGCCAGGTTCCTGCGCAGCTTTTCGATGGAAAACGCCCTGTCCTTATATGTATCATTGAATTCATCGACGCGCATCATGAGGTCGACAACGGCTGCCGCATCGTCCGGCGTCAGCCTTCGGATTTCAAAACCCTCGGGCGTGCCGTAATCGGTCAGGAGGCACGTGCATCTCGTCATAGTCGTCGTGCGGTAACGTCTGTCGGGAAAATAATCGATAAGTCGGGCAACGATATCGGCTTTTCCGGATATCATGCCGATATCCTGTGTTTTAAGAAAACCGGCAACGGCACCGGCGTCATACGCCGGATTTTGGCTGTAGACAACACAGTTTTTTTGGAATATCAGAACAAGACTGTCCCATTGCCCGTTAATCTCGCGGGCGTAGATACCCACGTCCTCGCTGTCGACGCCAAAATTTTCGATATCGCCGATAAAAAAGATGTTGAATTCCGGCTCATGCCCCACATAGTCGAGTATCCGCGCTCTGTCGTTTTCTGTCAGCTTTATCATACCGGCACCGGCTTTCCTTTTTGTTACAATATCATAACACATGCGCCGGAAAATTCAACCAATTGCTTTGGCGGTCCGGAGTGTGGAAAAATTTTCAAAATCCATTGACGTTTTTGTAAAATGCGGTACAATCGGGTCAGCAGCTTTATTTTGAGCACATCGTGCGAAAGACGGGATGATAAAATGACAAGAAACGATTTGACAATCGTGTGCAGGGACTGCGGCAGGGGCTTTATTTTCAGGGCCGACGAGCAGAATTTTTTCGCGGAAAAAGGGTACGATGAGCCGACGCGCTGCAAGGACTGCCGCGCTGAGCGAAAAAACAGCAGAAGCCAGCCCTCCGGCAGGAACCTCAACAGCGGCGGTACAACGGGCGGAAGGCCCGCCGAACGGGAGCTGTATCCCGCAACCTGCGCGTCCTGCGGCAAGCAGACGCAGATACCATTCAAGCCAAGAGAAGGCCGACCCGTTTATTGCAGGGACTGCTTTCAAAAAACAGAAAGGTAGTATTCTCAGAACAAAACAACACGCCCGGTATCCTCTGACAGATGCCGGGCGGCTTATTTGGCAGGCGTCCTGAGGCTCAAAAGAACATCACTAAGGTCCGAAAACGACGCCGTAGTAATCGCGGTCCAGTACCGCGGCGGAGTATTTGAATTTATTGTTGACGGCGGCGGCCATATCCCGCGCATAGTGTTCGGGAATGACCGCGCCTTCGTTTTTTATGAAGGCGTTCTTTCTTGCGTTATACCGCCCCAGGTCCGTGATGAAGCTCCTGTTGCTGAAGATGACGAGGGGTTTTGTGTCCGCCAGGATGTCGCGGCCCATGACGAGGCGGGAATCGTAGGGGAGCGCAAATAGGTTGGCAAGCGTCGGCATGATATCGAGGCTGGAACAGTATTTGCCGACATGCACCGCCTTCATCTCAGGATTCCAGATGATGAGGGCGCTCCTGTAGAGCTCGAAATTTTTCTCGATGGGGCTGCCGCTTATTTCTTCCATCTGGGAGTGTTCCAGCCCGTACGGGTAGTGGTCCCCCGAGATGACAATGACCGTATTGTCGAGTTTGCCGGCTTTGTCCAGCTCCTCGATGAGGAGACGGACGGACGCGTCAAACTCCATCTGGCAGGCGATATACGCCCGGGCGGGCTCCGAATACGGCAGGTCTGCGACCTGGCTTTTGTGCTTGTATGCCATCATGTTCCCCATGAAGGTGTAATTCATATGGCCGCTGACGGTCATGTAATAGGTCAGAAAGTGCTCGGCGCCGATGAAGTCCGGTAAAGATGCCGCCACCATCTCCACGTCGGACTGGGGCCACTGCTTTGTGATCTCCAGACCGTTGCCCACGGCCTTGTAGACATACCCCATGTTCGGATAGGATTTATCCCTGTTGTAATAGGTGTAGGTGTTGTTGTGGTAGGCGTGAGAGACATAGCCGAGCGCACCCAGCATATTGCCGAAGCCGAAGGGCATGGAGTTGCCGGCGCTCCTGTAATAGCTCCAGACGCCCGCTTTTGGGATCAGGCCCGTCGTGGCCACATATTCGCCGTCGCTGGTGGACACGCCCCAGACGGGATTGTAGAAATTTTCGAAAACAAAGCCCTCGCCGGCCAGCTTGCTGAGCGTCGGCGTATGGGTCTCGTCCAGCGCAAGGCTTGAGAAGGCCTCCGCGACGATCCAGATCAGGTTATAACCCTCGAACATGCCGGTATATTCATTTTTCGGCGTGGGTTTCTGAGAGGAAAAATACCGATGCATCGCCAGAAGCTCTTTGTCGCCTTCCTCAGCAATGAGAGTGTCAAAATCGATTTCCAGCACGTTGTCGCCGTATACCGGCATCCCGGTCGGTTCCTGGGTGTCGGGACCGCCGCCGCCGGATGGTCCGTACGTGCCGACTTCTGAAGGCTCCGGATCCGCGGGGCCTGCCACATCCTTGTCGAGCAGGCTTCCGATATCCAGCCGCAGCGTCGTCAGTACACCGAAACGCGGCACCGTGAGGTCGGGAGAAAACGGCCCGGTATAAACAGAAGCGTCCGACATGATGCCGTTATCGCTGCTTCTGATGAGCGCGATACCGCCGAGCTGCAGTGCGATCGACGCAATGACAGCGCCGATCAAAGCCTTTGCACCCGGCCGTCCTGCCGGTGTGGGGCGTTTTGAGAAGACACAAAGTACGATGAACGGCAGGAGCAGCAGCAGGAGAGGGACAGCCGAACGCCGGATGCCGTCCAGCGCCACCGGCCAGAATTCACCGAGCGCCGCTCCGGCCCCCGTCACTGAGAACAGTGTAAAGAAGGTATCGAAAATCGTAAAGTAAACGGCCTGGAGGCAGAAAACCACCGTCAGCAGAAGCAGCAGGACCAGTGACACGAGCCTGTTCACTCCGGGCGTCCACACGCTGCCGAGCACCGCCGCGATGAGTCCGGCGGCAGATGAAAACAGCGTGACATACAGGATATACCGGTCAAGCAATACGTCAAAGCAATAAATCCTGAGGACAAGCTCCATGAAAAGCACAGAGGCGGGGAAGAATATGAAGAGGCGCAGGCGCCTTCTTTTGCCCGATAACGAACCGATCATTCTGCCGCCTCTCCGGAGAAAATCAATATGAGTAAAGTATGGTTGAAAACTATAGAAAATAAACTGCCCTCTGTCGGGAGACAAAGGGCAGTCATTATCGGATCATGCTTTTTTTATTTCTGATTGATATTTTTATAATCCTTAAACAGTGTTTTCGGCGCTTCTTCGAGGACGGTCTCCATTGTCCAGCCCTCGGGCTTGAACATGGTGGCCTCCATCGTCGGATTGGCCCACCGGCCGATGAAGCCGCCCATGGTCATGAACACGGAGCCTGTTACGTCCTTCGCTTCGTCGGAGGCGAGATAGGCGATGAACGCGGAGAAGGTCTCGGGCGGCTGCGACTCGTCATAGCTTGTAAAGGGCTGGCCGTCCTTCGTGGCGCGCTCGTCCACATCCGTCGTCTTGTCGATGAGCTCCGCGTCGACGGAAGAGCGCGTCTTCGCTGCCGGCGCGAAAACGTTGCAGGTGATGCCGTCCTCAGCAAGTTCTGTCGCGAGGCCCCAGGTCATGCCCACGACGCCGGCGTTGGCCGCGCAGTATTCGCATTGGCGGATCGGGCCGCCCGTCCAGGCGGGGGAGGAGCAGTTGATGATGCGGCCCCAGCCCTTTTTCTTCATATACGGTACGGCGTGATGGATCACGTTGAAATAGCCCTTCGGTTTGGGATCGTTGACCCTGTCCCAAAGCTCCTCGGTGATCTTGTCAACCGGCGCGAACCCAAAGCCGCCGGCGACATTGACAACGATATCAATAGAGCCATATGTCTCGACCGTGAAATCCACCATCTTTTTCGCCACATCAAAGACGGACAGGTCGCCGAAGAACGCGGCGGCCTCGCCCCCGGCGGCGCGAATGGCGGCGGCCGTCGTTTCGGCGTCGCCGGTGTATTTTTCAATTTCCTCGTTGTACCATTTCAGCTGCTCCGGCGTCAGACGCGCCAGCTTTTTTTCGTCCAGCTGATTTGCCACATTCTTTTTCACGGGGCTCCTGTTGTTGGTGACGACCTTCGCGCCTTCCGCCGCCAGCGCAATCGCCACGGCGCGCCCGATGCCCTGACCGGAACCGGTGACAAGCGCGACCTTACCGTTTAAATGTTGACCCATTGACTGTACCTCCGATTAGTAGACTTTGTCATATATCTGATATCTACTATATAGAAATCGGCGCAGATAATCAAGCCTGAGATACGCGGGCGTTTAAGTTCCGCAAAAGGTTTTGTAAGGACAGGCCGAGGGGTCGGGAAGCGCTCCATACACGGCCTGTTCCGGCGTATGCGCGAAGGGGTCCTCCAGGACGTCAAGGAGCCTGTGCATCACGCTGTCATCTCCGTTTGAAGCCGCCTCCAGCGCCGCCTCCACCCGGTGATTCCGGGGAATAACAGCCGGATTACTTCGGTGCATCAGATCGGCTGCCGTTTTCCCAGAGGCCTCCTGCCTTTGTAAACGGTGTCTCCAGGCCAGCTGCCATTGGACGAATTCCTCATTCCCGAACAGGCTGCCCGGCGCCGGCCTGTCAAGGGTCAGCGAAAGGAAGGTATTCGTGTAATCCGCGTTATGCCTGTCCATGATGTCCAGTAATGACAGGATCAGGCGCTCATCCTGCTCCTCGGTGTTGAGTAGTCCGAGCTTTGCGCGCATACCGGACAGCCATTCCTCATAATACAGCTTTTTATATTCCTCAATGACCTCCCGGGCCGCCTCGATCGCCTTCTCCCGGTCGTTATGAATCAAAGGCAGCAGCGCCTCGGCGAAACGCGTCAGGTTCCAGCCGCCGATATCCGGCTGATTGCCGTAGGCATAGCGCCCGCTTGTATCGATGGAGCTGAAAACCGTATGGGGATGATAAGCGTCCATAAAAGCGCACGGTCCGTAGTCGATCGTCTCGCCGCTGACTGCCATATTGTCCGTATTCATCACGCCGTGGATAAAGCCCACAAGCTGCCATTTGGCAATCAGCCGGGCCTGCCGGACGGTAGCCTCGCGGAGCAGGCAGAGATACCGGCTGCCCTCATCCCCGCAGCCCTCGTAATGGCGGCCCAGGGTATAGTCCGCCAGCACCCCGAGGTCGTCCTTTGAGCCGAACCGCGCCGCATATTGAAACGTCCCCACGCGGATGTGGCTGGAGGCCACGCGCACGAGGATTGCCCCCGGCAGCACCTTGTCCCGGTAGACGGTTTCGCCTGTTTTGACGACGGCGAGGCTCCGGGTCGTCGGGATTTTCAGCCCGTGCATGGCTTCGCTGATGATATACTCCCGCAGCATGGGGCCCAGCGCTGCCCGTCCGTCTCCGCCGCGCGAATAGGGCGTCCGGCCTGAGCCCTTGAGCTGAATATCGTACCGGTCGCCCTCCGGGGTTATTTGCTCGCCCAGCATTAAAGCCCGTCCGTCGCCCAGCATTGTGAAATAGCCGAACTGATGCCCGGCATAGGCCTGGGCAAACGGCTCCGCGCCGCCGGGCAGGCTGTTACCGGACAGCGCATCGGCGCTGATTGTTTCCGTATCAAGGCCTAATGCTTCAGCCAGCCTGCTGTTTTGAAGCACAAGCTGCGGCTCGCGTACAGGCACAGGATTCACTCTGCTGAAAAATATCCCGGGCAGCCTCAAATAGCTGTTATCAAAATTCCACCCTGTTTGTACGTTCTGTCTTAAAGTTGACATAATGACTCCTTTTCCGGTGACATCGCCATAAAGATGCCGTTTTTAAGTTTCCCCGGCGCGAAGCTGTTATATCATGCAAAACATAGCAAATAAGACGGTTTGAAAGAAGAAAAAGAGAGAAGAAAAAAAAAGAAGAATACAAATCCGGTTTTGCCGAATGCTTAACTCTTCTTTCCTATTTCATCTCTCTCGGTGAAGCCGAGTTACAATTCTAAGTCTCATTTCCTGACCAGAGTTTGACCGGAACTACAACCTGCACGTTACTATTTTAACAACAGGCGTACAACTTTA
>JAAYBH010000326.1 GCA_012718935.1 Clostridiales bacterium | reverse complement strand
TAATGCACGGACTGGTAAAACCGGACGCCGCCGGGATAGACCTTGACATTCTTAAAGCCGTTTTCCATGAGGATACGCGCTGCGTTGTAAGACCGGACGCCGATGGCGCAGAAGGTCACGATCTCCTTTTCCTTATCGATTTCGCCGAGCCGTTTGCGGAGCTGTCCCAGCGGAATCTGCTGGTAGGCCGGCAGTGAAAAGGCCTGAAGCTCTATGTCTTCACGTACATCGAGCGCGATGACGTTTTTGTCTGTGACATCAATATCCCAGGGCGCAAAGGCCGCTTTCCCCGTCAGGATGTTTTCGGCCACGAAGCCCGCCATGTTGACCGGGTCCTTCGCCGAGGAATACGGCGGTGCGTAGGCCAGCTCCAATGACTTGAGGTCGTATACAGAGCCGCCGAGACGGAGCGTCACGGCAATCGTGTCGATGCGCTTGTCAACGGCGTCGCCGCCGACAATCTGCGCGCCGTAGATTTTTTTGCCGTCTTGTGAGAATATCAGCTTGATGCTCATCGGAACGGCGCCCGGATAATACGACGCGTGGGAATTCTGCGAGATGATCAACGTCTCGTAGTCCTTGCCCTTGACGAGGCCGTTTTTGATAAGCGTTTTTTCACTCTGACCGGTGCTGGCTGCCGTCATGTCGAATACCTTGGCTACGGAGGTGCCCTGCGTACCCTCATAACGCTCTGAACCTCCCGCAATATTGTCGGCGGCAATCCTCCCCTGCTTGTTGGCGGGGCCGGCCAGCGGGATCATGGCGCGGCTCTTGTCGATAAAGTCCTCAACCTCGATCACGTCGCCCACGGCGTAGATATCCGGGTCTGATGTTTTCATCGTATCGCTGACAATAATGCCGCCCCGTGCGTTCGTTTCAAGACCCGCCGCCTTACCGAGTTCACCGTTCGGCCGGACGCCGATGGAGAGGATCACAAGCTCCGCCGGAATTTGTTTCCCGCTTTTGAGCGTGACCGTCACATTCTCTTCCGTATCCTCAAAGGATGAAACGCCGTCGTTCAGATGTAAAGCGACGCCCTTCTGCTCCAGGTGCTCGTGTAAAAGCTGCGCCATTTCAAAATCAAGGGGCGCCATCACCTGCGGGAGCATTTCCACAATGGCAACAGTGATGCCGGCATGGTGTAGATTCTCGGCCATTTCAAGGCCGATAAAGCCGCCACCGACGACGACGGCGCTCCTGACGTTCTTTTCCTTAATAAATGAGCGGATATGGTCGGTATCCGGCACTGTCCACAGCGTCATGATGCGCTCGGAGTCGATGCCCGGGATCGGTGGTCTCAAGGGTGACGAACCGGTTGATAATACCAGCGTGTCGTAGCTCTCTGTATAGGTTTCACCCGTATCAAGCTTTTTGACAGTGACGGTTTTCGCCGTTCTGTCAATCGCCGTGACCTCCTGCCTGATGCGGACATCGGTGTTATACTTCGCGCGCATCGCTTCCGGCTGCACCAGAATCAGCGCGTTCCTCTGCTTGATCACATCGCCCACATGGTACGGCAGCCCGCAGTTGGCATATGAGACATATTGCCCCCGCTCGAAAACAATAATCTCAGCCGTCTCATCCAGCCGCCGCAGCCTCGCCGCACAGCTCGCACCCCCCGCGACCCCACCGACGATCAGCACCTTTTTCCCCATCTCAACAGACCTCCGTTATAGATTTAACAATGTTTTTATTGTATGTTTTTTTCTGTAAACAACAGTGACTTTATCACATATTGATTGAAGTATCTGCATGGGGGCGACGCTGCCCAACCCAAAAACCAAAAGCAATACCCCGCATTGATTTGATCTGGAAATATGAAAAAACCCACGCCCGTTTTGAGTACTGGGCGTGGGCTTGTTGATGAGATGCCGTCTCCCTGCTTTTTACGACACCTGTTCGAACTGGCTGTTGTAGAGTTCGGCGTAGAAGCCGTTTTGAGCCAGTAATTCTTCGTGGTTACCGGATTCGACGATGTCGCCGTCGCGCACGACGAGGATGAGATCGGCGTTGCGGATGGTGGAGAGGCGGTGGGCGATAACGAAGG
>JAAYBH010000325.1 GCA_012718935.1 Clostridiales bacterium | reverse complement strand
GCCGTGCCTTTTTTTGTGGTTTTCTTGTTCGCCATATGTCACCTCAATTATTGCAGCGTCAATGATAAGATAACTGTAATGATACCTAAAAGCCAGATATAGTAAGCAAAATTCCTCAGCTTGCGTTTCGCGGCCGCCATGCGCAGGATAAGGATGGACACATAACCGGACAGCACAGAAACGACAAAACCGACCAGATAAGCGAAAAATGAGGACCAGTCAACGGCAGTACGAAACGAAGCAAAGAACGATATGATGATCGCCACAAGGGTGGACGGCAGTGACAGGAAAATGGCAAACCGGACGCTGAAATCCTTGCCGAGCCCCAGCGACATGCCAACCGAGACGGTGATGCCCGTCCGCGAAAGCCCGGGAATAGCCGATAACGCCTGAGAGATACCGATCAGCAGCGCGTCCTTCGTTTTCATTGTCTTCTCGTTTTTTCGCCCGGTTTTGACGAGCTTGTCCGTGAAGAAGAGAATCGCCCCCATGACGATCATCGCAATCCCGACAAAAACAGTCTTGTCCATCAGAACGCCGAGCCTGTCATTGATCGGAATGGCCAGAAGGAGCGGCAGCGTGCCGATAATGATGAAGTAAATCATTCTCAGGGAAGGCGTGAGCCGGCCTTCGCTCATGGGATCGTCCGATGTTCTGCCTTTCAGATAATCAGCGCTTTCGCTGAGCATGCCGCCGATTTCCCGGCGGTAGACCATGATGACGGATATCAGCGCGGCAATATTCATCAGTAATTCGAACAGGCCGTTTTTTGCCGGGTATTCGAGCCCGAATATGTTCTCTATTATCGCCTGGTGACCGGAACCTGATATCGGTAAAAACTGCGTGATGCCCCTCAGCAGCCCCATCAGAATTGCCATAAAGACCGACATATATGTCCCACCCCCAACTCAGCATAAGCCGCGCGTCATATCTTACTCTACGCGCCGGCAGCAACGGCTTCCGTATATTTGCGGTCTGTTATTCGCGTTTACAACTATATATCATATCATACCGAACAAATGATTTCCAGCATTTTATATGCCAAATGTGCCGCTAAAATGTGCCGCTGCTGCGTCCGCTACGCCTCCTGTTCCCCGTCTGCTCTCTTATCCTTGCCGATCTCTCCGTGGAGCCATTTCAGGGCGTCGGCCATACCTCCGACCTGATCGATGAGACCGCTCTTCACCGCCTCCTCGCCATAAATAACCGTCCCCACGTCGGCGGCCAGCTCGCCCGTCTTCAGCATCATTTCAATGAAGCGCTCGCGCTTGACGCCCGAATTCTTCACAACAAAATCGACGATTCGCTCCTGTATCCGCCCAAAGTAATTATACGTCTGCGGCGCGCCAATGACGACGCCCGTCAACCGGACCGGATGGATGGTCATCGCCGCCGACGGCGCGATGATGGAGCGCTTTGCGGCTACCGCCAACGGCACGCCGATGGAATGCCCGCCGCCAAGCACGAGCGACACGGTGGGTTTCGTCATGCTGGCAATGAGCTCAGCGATGCCGAGCCCGGCCTCAATGTCTCCGCCCACCGTGTTGAGGAGGATGAGCAGCCCCTCAATTTCATCCGATTCCTCAATCGCAGCCAGCTGGGGCATAACGTGCTCGTACTTGGTGCTTTTCGTTTCCTGCGGGAGAACCTGATGGCCTTCGATCTGTCCGATGATCGTCAGGCAGTGGATCACGCCCTTGTCGCTCTTCGTCGTCGTCGACGCCATATCCTTAATCTGCGCGCGCTGGTACTCGCCGATCACCTGCTCTTTTTCGGCGTCGGCTTCGCTGTCCTTTTGCTTTTCGTGCACATCGGTCTGTATTTCGATTTTATTGTCGTCCATTGTAACACCTCCTGCACAGTGTTTGCAGGCGGCGCTGAAAGAATGCATTTTTCAGGTGTTCATAGAAATTTCATATTTATGATGTTACATTTTGCCTTTACTGTTGTTTATTAATAGAGGGGGCGTTCAACAAAAAGGACGACTGTATGATGGACAATATGACGATGGCATGGCATCAAACCGAATCACCGCTGCTTTCGACGGCATGCGGGCTTTATCAAATGGCTCTATGTGCCGTCGGCGACGCGGCGCTGGCCGGGCCGGCGGCGGCCGGCGCTTTTGCCGACGCCTTCAACCGGATTCCGGACACATTCGATATCGGTCTTTTCCGGATGCAGTGTTACAGCCTGCTGTACCGGCACTGTAAAAAGGTCCGGGGGCACGCCTGCTGTCACAAGCTGCTTTCCGGAACACTCGCCTGCCTGGACTTCGACGAAAGATTCATACTCCTCCTATTCTGCCTTCAAAAGTATTCGGTACGCCAAATTGCAAAAATCACACGCCTGCCGGGTTTTGTCATAGAAAAGCGCCTCAATTCGGCTGTCGGGAAGGTAACGCACAAGTTTGCCTGAGAACAAAATCCGAATATAATGCTGGCAGCCGGATGGGCTGCCAGCGCCTGTTATGACGGCGGCGGTTACAAACGTCTTGCATGTCCTTTTGTAAATTCCAGCCAATTTCGAATCGTGTCCAATGCCAGGGTGATATTGCCTACCTGGCAATGATTTTGTGCTTGCTCCACCCGGGTAAATAACCGCGCCGTCAGCGACCTGACGTTTTTCAGCGCTTCAATCTGCTTATAGAAATGGTCCACAGGAACAATAAAATCCTCCTGCCCGGCCAGCAGCAGAACATCCTGTTCAACAAGGCGGGAGACGTCGGAGGTCTTTACCTGGCTCAGCTTTTTTAAGTAGTCATACGGCGTATCGACGCCGTAAATCAGCATTCCCTGTCTTAATAATCCTTCCAGAGACATATCTCTCGCCATGGCCGTTTTCATGACGGAATTGATGATGAGCTTTGCACGGACGCTCATCAGCGATTTCAAAAGGGTTCTTTTGACGGGCGGGAGCTTTCGCAGCATCAAATCGAATACGTCATATAAAACATCGTAGCAAATAACGCGCCTGACGCGCTTTTCAAAAGCCGCGACCCGGAGGGCTGCCATGCCTCCCCCCGAAATCCCCAAAAAGCATACGTCCTCCAGCCCGAAATAATCGAGTACCGCTTTTGCGGCTTTGTGGTACTCATGGGTCATTGTAAGGTTGTATTCCTCCAAAGCGCCTCCTTGTCCGGGCGCTTCAAACAGGACGATTTTATACCCGCTGTTGACTAAACCCATCATAAAGGGAAACCATTCCTCAACATAGCTGTCACCGCCGCCCATGATGACCAGCGTATCTTTCGCTTCCGCGCGATCAAATAAATACGCGGGGAGATGTCCTTTCATTCCCCCGTCCTCATAAGGAACGAGATGATACTGGTTTTCTGAAATTCCGTACCCTTCACGAACAAGACGCAAAAATTTCTGCCGCGTCGGCTTTTTATCCGGATTTGACCGCCACATGAAAAATTCCGCTGCTCTGTAGTAATACCCCGCCCTTAGCTTCTCTCCGTCCTCCAGAGTTTTATCCGCTAAAGCAAGAAGTTTTTCAACCCATTCCTCGTGGCTTTTGGCTTCTCCGGCAGCGGCTTTCAATTCGTCGTATTGGTCCGCTCCAACATAGGACAAAAAACGATTGAGCTGAAAATTTACCTGATAATCCTTGTGTAAATCATCATAATACCTGGTTGGCAAGGTATATGTCAGCTTCATTTGGCAAAATCCCCCTTCGAATTTTATGGTAGATGGGCTGTCAAGTGGGTCTTTCGAAATGCGGAATAAAAATAATTCCGCAGCGCTTCCTCGTTGACCCCGTATTGAGCTTCCCACTGGTCTTTGTACATGGCGTAGCTCAGGAACGGGCTGAGCCCTGTGAAAAATTCCATCACCAGCAGTTCCTGCTGATTACCCGGGAAATGAAGGCCCTTCTTTTCATATTCCTTGCGCAGTATTTCAATCTCTGCGTTGATAAACAAACCGCCAAGTTCCATGACGACAGACATTGGGGTTTCCTCTTTTAAAGACTCCGCAACGGCAACCTTAATGATTTTTCTTTTATGAGTCACAAACCGAATGTACGTGTCGAACAGTACTCTGTAACCGTTCTCTCCGTCGACATCAGGCAAGCTCTGCAATGAATTGACGAGCATCCTTTTCGCGTCTTCCATTAGTCTTGTAAAGAGCGTTTTCAACAGCTCATTTTTGCTTTTAAAATAGTAATAGATCAGCGCCTTATTGACACCGGCTTCCGCCGCAATATCATCGACCCTGGCGCCGTCAAAGCCGACTTTAGAAAAAATCTCTTCCGCAACCGACAGGATTTTTGCTTTTGTTTCTATCGCATCCCGCTTCTTCATTGAACATCTCCCGCGATTAACTAACTACTTAGTTAATTCTAAGGCCAGTATCTGGATTTGTCAAGTATATTTTTGTGCGAAAAAGGCCGACCCTGTCGGACCGGCCTCATTGTTTTTTTACCGGCACATCTCAATGATGGCCTGTGTGTACATCTTCGCTCCTAAAATCAGCTCTTCGATGTCAATGTACTCGTCGGCGCCGTGGAGGCGGTTGTCGGTGCCGGGCATTTCCGGGCCGAATGCGACGCCGCCGTCGATGTCGTGGACGTAGGTCTGACCACCCAGGGCGAGGCACTCGCCCTTGTTGCCGGTGTAGGTCTCGTATATCCGCAGGAGCGTCTGGACAAGCGGGGTGTCCGCCGGCGTGTGGTGGCAGGGCGTTTTTGTGATATCCCTGATTTCAAAATCCGCGGCTGTGAGAGCTGCAATGACGACAGCATCCAGATTCTCTTCCGTGGCGCACTTCGGCGTCCGGGCGTCGAAATTGGCGGTGAAGCCGGTTTCATTCAGCGACAGCACCCCGAAGTTGAGCGTCAGCGGGCCGGAAATATCATCGGCCATATCGATACCCAGCGCTTTTCCGGCGGTATCTCCGAAGGAAAAGAGCTTTCGAAGCGTTTTGATGTATTTCCGGACGGGTCCCTCGGCCAGCGGCAGCTCCGCAAGCACCTCCAACAGCGCGGACTGGGCATTGCAGCCCTCCTCGGGGCACATGGCGTGGGCCGATTTACCGTTGGCTTTTATTTTGACACCGTCATGATAATAGGATGCCGACAGCCTGACACACATTTTTGACGACAAGACCACACACAGCGACTGGAGATACGCCAGCGGCAGCCCCTCAACGACGGCTTCGGCATAATTGGGAACGACGTTCGCCGTCGTGCCGCCCTTGATGGACACGACCCGCGGCTGTGTCTGGCTCTCCGTCCAGGACGCACCAAAAGTAGGGACAAACCGACCCTTTTCAAGATTGACAAGGGGATAATTGGCGTCCGGCGTAAAGACATTCGGCGGCATTTGATTCGTTTT
>JAAYBH010000040.1 GCA_012718935.1 Clostridiales bacterium | reverse complement strand
GTTCCCTGCCGAGTTTCTTCGCCTGTTCGTCCGTCAGATGCACATAACACATTTTACAGTCGAAGCAGCAGCGCGGCGTCAATTCAAGGCTAGCTCCTAAAGGTATATTATCATGTTTACTTTTCTGTCTCAGCATTTCGCTGTAGTTTACCCAGGACAAATTCTCAGCAACAAATTCACTCATTTTCAAAAAGCCCTTTTTCCGCGATCACGGCGATAAACTTATTCAGGTCCTTCTCCGCCGTTTCCACATTCACGTCGAATTCTTCGGTCAGCGCCTTAGTGAGCTCTTCCAGTGAGGCACCCTTCTCCATATGTTTCCATAAAAAAGCCGCCGTTTCACTCAGCGCTATAAGACCCGGGAATTCGACAGTTCTTGTACCTGTTGCGACAGCCATCCACTCTCCCGCTATTTCACGAAGTACAAACCCATCCTTGATTTTCATATCGGGTCACATCCCTTACTAAACAATTAATTGTCATCTTAGCATGAAGTGTTTATTCACATAAATCAATTCCATTGCTTAACGCATGCACTTATGACAATATGCGTTCCACAACAAATCCAAGCGCATATATCGGTAGTTTCAGGCGGTTACTTCGCGTTCCTGTTCCACTGCGGCGTTTTCTTTTTTCTGACATACAGTATGCGCCATACGATGATGGCGGCAACGATAACGAGCAATACGCCGAAAATAACGAAATATATCCAGTAAGAATTCAGGCTGATCTTCGGCGGCGTCACGGCGGGTGTATCGCCGCCGGTGACGTCGGCAGGCTTCGGACTGCTAGTTGCCATGACATCTGCGATGTCCCGGACCTCCAGGGTCACCGTTCTTTTTGGCGCCGAATATGTATTGCCGGAAGCATCCTCAAAGGTAAACGACACTGTGATTTCCTGGGTTCCTGTTCTTCTCGGCGTAATATAACGGTCCACATTGCCTGAGCTGCCCGCTTTCACGTTACCGATTGAGACGGTCTTTTCACCCTCCGGGATGTCCCCGGTCAGGGTCATGACGAGGTTTATCAGGTCGCTGTTGCTGGGGTTTTCATAACCGACATTGAGGAGCGCTTTCGTGTTGACGGTGACCGAATCGGGGAGCGTGATACTTTTGATGCTGAGGTTCAGCTTCTGCTCGAGCGGAATGCTGACGCTCGTCGGGGAAGTATAGACGTTGCTGTAGGTATCCTGATACTCAATATTGATATTGATGTTATAAGTACCGGCTGGCAGAGCATCATTTGCCTTCAGGCTCAGTTTCCCGGTATAGCTGTCGCCGGCAGCGATATTGCCGATATAAAGCTGATTCGGAACACCGGTTACCGAGACATAGGCGTTGGCGTCTGAAGTGAAGCTGAGCAGTACATTGGCTGCCGTATCGGTACTCGTATTCTTTAAATTCAGGGTCATCTCAAACGTATCGCCGCCAAATACCCGGTCAGCGCCAATTTCATAGGATGAGACAATGACCTTCGGCGACGCGGTTTCGTCGGTCTCTTCACCTATAAGCTGAATACCCATGCCGGCTTCCGAAACATAATCGTTGTGTTCAGCGTCTTGATACTGCAGGCTAAAATTAAGAGAATAGATCCCAGTCGGGAGAGCATTGTTTGCCTTCAGGTTTATTTTTCCCGTATAACTGCCGCCCGCGGCGATATCTCCGATATACAGCTGGTTGGATGCGCCCGCAGCCGGCGTATACGCATTGGCCTGGGAGGAGAAGCTGAGCATCGTGTTTGTCAGGGCAATGCTGTCGCTTGTGTTCTGCAATGTGAACGTCAGCTCAAAATTTCTCCCGATATAAACCCTTTCAACTCCAATATTATACGACGAGACGATGATTTTCGGTGTCTGCACATCCACTATTTTCTCATCAACAAAAACGGATATGCTCCTGGTATCCGAAACAGTGTAATACTCATTGACAAACCCGACGACTTCCGAATCGACATATGTCAGGGTTAAAGTAAGCGGATAGTTGCCGCCTCTGATTCCAGGGGACACATATAAGTCAAAGCTGACGCTCCCCGTACTGTTCGCTTCAAGGTCCACGGCAAACGGCCCGTATGTATTTGTAAGTGACAGCGCCTCGGAAGATACACCGCTTACGCCGACCATCACCTGCTTCAGAGCCCTCGTGTTCAGATTCTGCAGTGTGACGGTGACGTTGATGATTTCATCGGGGTTTGATGTGCTCTGTTTGACATCAGCAACCACCACCTTGGAAAGCAGCGCCTGACCTGTCTGTCCGGCTGCATAAGCCGGCACGGTAAGGACAACCGACAACAGGATAAATAAGATGATCGAGATGATTTTTTTCAAAATACTGCCTCCATATCTTCCATAAGGAACTAGATTACCAACGCCAGCTGTTCAAATTCCGCCTGCTTATGGTTAACGCAACTGAATATAACCTCATTGAGTTCTCTGCGAAGCTCCTCAACATTGTTATCGTCGGAGTATTTCTTCAGGTTGTCCAATTGAATTCGGAAAACCTTTGTATCAAAGGCAATCGGCGGTGAGATGTAAATCTTACTGTTGAGCGTTGTTTTCCGGTTATCTGCTTCCTCCTGATATGACAGCTCTTCGTAGAGCTTTTCACCGGGACGGAGACCGGTTATTTCTATCTTGATATCCACATCCGGTACGAGGCCGGAGAGCTTAATCAGATTATACGCCAGATCCATGATTTTGACAGGTTCACCCATATCTAAAACAAAAATCTCGC
>JAAYBH010000324.1 GCA_012718935.1 Clostridiales bacterium | reverse complement strand
AGATATCGGTCCAGCTGATTCAAAAGGATGCGCTGCTATACTATGAGATCAGAAACCCCTATCTAAGGGAAGATCCCGAGTCGGACCAGGAGGAGAAGAACCAAAAGCTGCATGGTTATGGCCTTAAGAATGTCAGGCGCTGCATCGACAAGTATAAGGGCACAATGAATATCGATGCCAACGGCACCCAATTCACGGTTTCGATACATATCAATATCCCGGCTGAAAGCAAAAGCGCTCTGCCTGTATCCTGAGCAAAAGGGGACGATCATACATCGTCCCCTCATATTATAGACAAATGCTGTTTAATACTTGCCGAAATCGCCTTCCAGCGTAATGTGGGATTTTTCTGCCGCGGCGGCAGCCGGCAGCCTGGAGGCGGGACGGCCGGGGCCCGCGGCCGGGATTTCCGCGGTTTTGATGGTGAAAGCGTTGACGGCCTCCTTCAGCTGCGCCGCCTGGGCGGAGAGCTGCTCGCTGGCCGCGGCGCTTTCCTCGGCGGTTGCGGCGTTTGTCTGAACTACCTCGGAAACGAGGGAGATGCTCTGGTTGATCTGCTCGATGGCCGTGGCCTGCTCGTTGGAGGAGATTGTGATCGAATTGACGAGATTCGCCGCCTTTTCGATCTGCTCGACAATCTGCTTTAACGCATCGGCTGTGTTGTTGGCGATTTTTGTCCCGGCCTCGACTTTCCGCATGGAGCCTTCGATCATATCCGTCGTTTCCTTGGCGGCGTTGGCCGATTTCGCGGCGAGATTCCGGACCTCCTCGGCCACGACGGCAAAGCCCTTCCCGTGCTGACCGGCCCGGGCGGCCTCGACGGCGGCGTTGAGTGCCAGGATGTTGGTCTGGAAAGCGATGTCGTCTATGACCTTTATGATTTTGCCGATGTTGTTGGAGGAGATGTTAATCTCGTCCATGGCGCCGAGCATATCCTTCATCTGCTCGTTACCGATGACGGCATTATTTTTAGCGCTCTGGGCCAGTTCGTTTGCTTTTTCGGCATTCTGGGCGCTCAGATTCGTTTTTGCGGATACCTCGGTCAGGGTGGCAGTCAACTCCTGGACGGAGCTGGCCTGGGCGGCGGCGCCCTGGGAGAGGGCGAAGCTGGAATCGGATACCATGTTGGCGCCCGACGCCACCTGGTCGGCCGTCACCGAGATCGCGCTGACAGTCTGGTGCGTATTGCCGACGAGCTCTTTCAGCGCGTTGCCGAGCTGGTCATTTGGGCATCTGGTATGAACTTGCACCGTCAGATCGCCGGCGGCGATTTGCTTTGTGTCCGCAACCTTTTCACGTGTGGCAAACAGCAGGTCAAGAAAATACGAGCTGTGCAACATGAGCTCGTCGTGTGTGTCCTTGCTGATAATCATATCGTTATCGAAATATGAAAGATCGCCTTCCGTCATCTTCCGAAGGCCGACGGTCATGCCTTCCAGGGGGTATTTCAGATATTTTCCGAGAGAACGCGAAAAATAAAAAGTCAAAAAGATACCGGCCGCGGTAAGCACACCGATCACAATGAGCATCACCGTCGAATTTGCCGCCAGATTCAACAGGATCAGTAGTCCCAGAATAACGGCAGCTGTAAGGATGACGGTTACAATCAACTGGCTGATAAGTATTTTTGTTCCGAGTCGCGCCCTGACATACGGCTTGATTTTAGAGAGCATAACGATTCCTCCGATTCCTGTTTTCGTGCGATACTTTATTTTATCGGTTGATTTCTGGAAAAGTTAAGGAGAAAAAGAAATGTAATATTTGGATATTTTGCCGAAGGCGGGTTAATAAAGGAAAAATGATGAAGCTAATCGCTCGGGCATAGCCAAAGGGCTTGTTGTTCTTCTCCCCGAACAGCAAGCCCTAATGACCGCTTCAAACAATATTAATCTGCTTTTTAATGTCGCTTCAGAATCCGCCTGTCCCTCCGGGTGAAATCGGGATCAGGTAATGTCAGCGTACTGGAAGTACCAGAAGCCGGACGGGGAATGCCAGGAGCCGGTGATGTTCTCGCGCTGCAGATAGAATTCGTTGTAGTACATCAGTGGGATGGTGCCCATATCGGCCATGAAGATGTCCTCGGCCTGATGCATATAATTGGAACGGGTCTGCGGGTCGGGCTCGGCGGCGGCCTTATTCATGAGCTCGTCGTACTGGGGATTGCTGTACTTGGCGTCGTTATTGCCGTCCCCGGTCATAAAGAGTCCCATAAAGTTGGAGGCATCGTTATAGTCGAACACCCAGCCGTTGCGGCTGATCTGATAATCGCCGGCGCGGCGCAGCGGCAGGAAGGAGGCCCACTCGACAACGTTCACGTTGACGTTGATGCCGAGCTCTTTCCAGGCCTGCTGGACGTACTGCGCCACGATCTTGTGATAGCCGGCGTCATTGATCGAGTAGTCGACTGTCGGGAAACCCTCGCCGTTCGGGTATCCGGCTTCGGCCAGCAGCTGCTTGGCTTTTTCAAGATTGGCGGCGGGATCGCTGTTATCGATATAGGGCTTGCCGCCGTTGGCGTTTTCCATGAAGGGCTTGCCGTCCCAGTCGGTGATGCCCGGGCCGACAAGGCTGGAGGCGGGTGCAAAAACATTGGTCGTCAGGGTTTCAGCCACATAGTTGCGGTCCAGGGCAAGGCTCAGAGCCTGGCGGACACGGGGGTCGGAAAATTCGGGCAGGGTATCGTTCAGGCAGATGTAATAGGTGCCCTGGATCGGTTCAATATAGAATTCCGGATTTCCGTTCAGGGAGGGGATTTCGTTTGTCGGAACGTCCTTGATCATCATGGCCTCGTTCGACTGCCAGGCGGCATAAGAGGCGTTGGCGTCCTCAATCAGAAGCATTTTCATGGTGTCGAGCTTGACCGCCTCGGCGTTCCAGTAGTAGGGGTTTTTTGCAAAGAGGATGTAGGAGCTGGGAACCCATTCCTTGATATAGAAAGCACCGTTGCAGATGTAGGTCTCGGGCTTTGTGGCCCAGGCATCGCCGTTAGCTTCGATCGTGGCTTGGTTGACGGGGCTGAGGACCTGGAAAGCGGCCAGCTTGTCAAAGTAAGCGCAGGGGTGTGCGAGCTTAACAACAAAGGTGCTGTCGTCCGGGGCAGAAACGGCCAGTGCGTCGGGGTTGCCGGCGGCTGCCTCTTCAAAACCAACGACCATTCCAAGGACCATCAGGGCATAGGGGGCGGCCGTATTCGGGTCGGCCACGCGCTTCCAGCTGTACACGAAGTCCTTCGCTGTCAGAGGGGAACCGTCGGACCATTTGAGGCCTTCGCGGAGATGGAATGTCCACGTCAGGCCGTCGGCGCTGGTTTCCCATGTCTCTGCCGCGCCGCCGACGATCTTGTTGTCCTTGTCGACGTTCAGCAGACAGTCATAAGCAAACAGGATATAGTTTGCGCCGTCGACGGCGCTGTTCAGCGCCGGGTCAATCGTCTCGGGGTTCGGGCCAAGCTGTGCGGTGAGTTGCTTGGGAGCAGCCGGGGTGCCGCCGTCAGACGGAGCTGCGCTCTCCGAGGGTACCGCAGATGCGCTGGGAGACGCGGCGGGCGTTCCGCCGCAGGCTGAGAAAACAGTCAGGATAAGTGCCAGAGCCAGTAACAATGCAATCTTTTTTTTCATATGCTATTCCTCCTTGTTTTTTGACAATGATATATATTCACCATGGGTATTTCATGGTGATTACCCAAGAAAGTCCGCTGTACTGTTTCATTCATACGGCCATTACTGAATCTTGTCCAGGT
>JAAYBH010000323.1 GCA_012718935.1 Clostridiales bacterium | reverse complement strand
GCCTGGCGACAAAAAGCACGAGCACAAATCCCGCCGTTTTCTTCAGCTGGACTGCGACAGCCGACGCCAGGGTCTCTTCCGCGGTCTGGGCGGATCCTGTGAGTTATACAGTCGGCTTCAAATCGGCTGACTCCCTTCCCGGTAACCGTCCCTATTACGAGACCGATATGAACATCCCGCTCCCGTTCACATCAGAGACTATTCTGAGCGGCATTTATGACGATATCAAAACAAACTTTAAAGCGGTGACGTCCTACGACCTGTCATATGTCACATTTAAAATCCCGGATAAAAACTGCGGAACACTTCTCTTAAACTACGATGTTATAAAAAAGACCGGCACATCCGTCTCGGCGACAACGAAGCTCTACGTTTCCAAAAACCCGAACCTGTCGAAGGTCACGCTTGTCCCGGCGAAGGATTATACCGGAGCCTTTGAGATCACTTACAATGCCTATACGGAGGGCGGTTCTTTCATTACCGGTCAGCTCGAGGTCAAGGTGAACAGCAACGCCGGCGGGACTTTCAGCTATGTCACAGACAAAAATACGCCCATCCAGTTTGACGCCAGGGATTTTCAGGCCGCATTTCTGACCGCCACAGGAAAGCCTCTCTCATATGTGCGTTTTTCGCTGCCCGCCTCAAGTGACGGATATCTCTGCTACAATTATCATCTTTCCGGTGATTACGACTCGGCCGTATCGTCCGGCTCCAGATATTATGTCAACACGTCTCAATACCTGTCTTACGTCACCTTCGTTCCGTCTGAGGACGTCACGGGCCGCGTCATTGTCTATTACACCGGCTATACGGAAAACGCCTACGATTACGGCGGCTACAGCGGCAAGCTATACATTGATGTTGCGGACAGCCCGGCCGGGATCGTCCAGTATTCGGTCAGGGAAAACGGCAGTGTCATGCTGACGGGGGGCGATTTCACGGAGGAGTTTATCAGCGTCACGGGCGCTCTCCTGTCCCATGTGACCTTTACGCCCCCCGTTGCCTCCTCGGGGAGCCTGCTGTTCAAATATGACGCCGATACGGAGACCGGCACGAAAGTGACAAGCGCGGTCAAATACTACGACGGGAGGAATCCCGACATATCGGACATCACTTTTATGCCCGCCAAGGACTTCACCGGCACCTGCGTCGTCCCGTTTACGGCTTATACGGCCGGGGGCGCGTCGTATGCCGGCAAGCTGAAATTCAACATCTTTGAGGGCTCCGACGTCATTTCCTACACCACCGGGGCCGGCAAGCCCGTCTCTATGAATTCAAGCGACTTTATGAGTGCGTTTTATATGAACAGCGGCGGAAAAACGCTTTCTTATGTCACCTTCGAGCTGCCGTCGGCTTCTTACGGCAGGTTCTATTACAATTACACATCACCGGCCAGATATGATGAGGCGGTTGCGGTCAGCCGGAAGTACTACGTCTCCGGGACGCCGTATTTATCCAATGTGTCCTTTGTCCCCCAGGAGGGCTACACCGGATCGTTTTCCATCGCATACACAGGCTATACCTCCGGCGGCATCAGCTGCGCCGGGAAGATCAAGATCACCGTCAGCGGAGCAGCCGGCGGCGCCGTCTCCTATGAGACGAACTCCATGACGCCGGTGACATTTAAAGCCGCCGATTTTGTCGCAGCTTTTACGGGTAAAACGGGCAATCCGCTCTACTATGTCCGGTTCACCCAGCCCAACGCTTCTTTCGGAACGCTATATGAACAATATAATCCCCAGCTGAGCTATAACACACAGGTGACTCCGTCAAAATCCTACTATGTGAATTATCCGACGTACATTTCCAATGTGACCTTTATCCCAAATGCGGGCTTTTCAGGCACCCTGGCCATCGGTTACACGGCCTATGACACTTACGGCTATTCATCCGCCGGGACAATACTGATCACGGTGAGCAGCAGCGAGCTTGGCACTATTACTTACGGCACGGGTATGAACATGCCCGTCCCCTTTGACGCAAATAACTTCAATACGGTATTCCTGAACAAGACAGGCGCCACGCTGTCCCATGTGACATTCACGCTCCCGCCCTCTTCAGCCGGCTCGCTGTATTTCAGATATAATACCGGAGCAGCCTCGTCTGTAACCTCTTCCACGAAATACTATCGGTCTTATTCACCTCTGTTGTCCGATATTTCGTTCGTCCCGAGAACGGATTATTCGGGCTCCGTCACAATTCCCTATATGGGATATACGGCCGGTAATGCTGCCTTTTCCGGAAAAATTGTGATTAATGTGGGCACCGTCGCGCCCTATACGGATATGGGCGGACACACCTGGGCGCAGGACGCCGTCGACTACCTGTACAGCAACGGAGTCATTGCCGACAACGGCAGCCGGTACTTTTATCCGGGCGCCGATATGACCCGGGGTGAATACATGGTGATGATTGCCAACGCATTCCATCTGACGGGCGCCGGCTCGGGCACTTTCCCGGACGTCCCCGTCGGGAGCCCTTATTACGACGCGGTCGCCGCGGCAAAAGCGTATGATATCGCGCGGGGCGACGATACCGGATTGTTCCGCCCCGAATGGGGTCTGACAAGGCAGGACGCTATGGTTATTATCGTGCGGGCGTTTAAAAACACCGGCACGCCACTGACGCCGGGCACCATCGGCGACCTCGCCGGTTTTTCCGACGCATCCCTGGTCTCGGACTATGCCGTTGCCGACCTGGCGGCGCTCGTCCGGATCGGTTTTGTCGTAGGCAGCGGCGACAGACTCAACCCGAAGGTCACCTTCTCCCGCGCCGAAGCCGCTGTTCTGCTGTACAGGATCCTGATCATGTAATTTGTCAAAACGTTAGTCTATAAGCTGGGAGAACGTGGCGCGTCAAGGATGCCGCGCCCTACGAGCGGAAATTACACTTCTTGCCTTCAAAAACAGCTCGTCTCAGGAGGTCGGCGCAGAGGCTGCGGAGCTGGTCGAGGTCCAGGGCTTGGGCGCCGTCGGAGAGGGCGCTCTGCGGGTCGTTGTGGGTCTCGATCATCAGGCCGTCGGCGCCGACGGCGACGGCGGCTTTTGACAGGGCGGGGACGAGGCTCCGGAGACCGGCGGCGTGGCTGGGGTCGACGATGACGGGCAGGTGGGATTTCTGCTTTAACAGCGGGACGGCGGAGAGGTCCAGGGTGTTCCGCGTCATCGTCTCAAAGGTGCGGATGCCCCGCTCGCAGAGGATGACGTTGGGATTCCCCTCGGATACAATGTACTCCGCGCTCATGAGGAATTCCTCGATGGTGCTTGAAAAGCCCCTTTTCAGAACCACAGGTTTTCTGCAGCGCCCGACTTCTCTGAGAAGATCGAAATTTTGCATGTTGCGCGCGCCGATCTGGATAACATCCACGTCTTCAAAGAGCGGCAGCTGCGTCTGGTTCATCACCTCGGTGACGACGGGCAGACCCGCAGCCCGCCCGGCGGCCAGCAAAAATCCGAGACCTTCCTCCTGCAACCCCTGAAAGGCATACGGCGAGGTGCGCGGCTTAAACGCCCCGCCCCGGAGCATGGACACGCCGCTCTCCTTGATGGACTGAGCCACCCCGATGATCTGTTCCTCACTCTCCACTGCGCAGGGGCCGGCGATGACCTGAAAATACCCCTCACCCACAATCACATCACCGGCACGCACATGCGTATCGTCGGGGTGCACCATCCTGTTGACCGCCTTGTACGGCTCCGTAATGCGCCGCCCGTATTCGACGATGTCGTTCGTCTGTACGAAGAAATCCACATCGATCTTCGCCGTGTGTCCGATGAGGCAGACGACGGTGTGCTCCGTCCCGGTACTCAGAAACGTCGAGCAGCCCGCAGCCTCGATCTTTTTAACGAACGCGGCGATTTTATCCTCGGGTGCGCCTTGTTTTAAAACGAAAACCATAGAAATACCCCCTATGAATCTGAAATGGCACGCTTCATTTGCCGTACATACTCGCTCACCGGACCGGTGGAGCCCTCTCCGTGTTGCTCCACAAGCTTTACGATCGCACTGCCGACGATGACGCCGTCGGCGGATGCGGCGATTTTTTTTGCCTGGTCGGGGGTTGAGATGCCGAAGCCGACGGCGCAGGGGATGTCCTTTGCCGCTTTGACGAGAGAAATCATTTCGCCCAGGTCGGTGACGATTTCGCTGCGAACGCCTGTGACGCCGAGGCTGGATACGACATAGACGAAGCCCTCGGCTTCCCTGGCAATCATGGCGATGCGATCGTCTGACGTGGGCGCAATAAGGGAAATGAGGGAAACGCCGT
>JAAYBH010000322.1 GCA_012718935.1 Clostridiales bacterium | reverse complement strand
TGGAACGCGAGGGGCTTGATATGCCTGAAAGTGTCAGGATGGCCACATCAGAATACCGGCAGGCATCAGACAAGATCGGTCTTTTCATAGAGGATTGCATGAATGTTGATGGGACCTCGGAGGTTCGCACAGCCATGGTGTACACCGAATACCGGGTCTGGTGCGCTGAGAACGGCTATTATGCCGAGAGTATCAGGAACTTCAACGCCTCTCTCGGTGCCAAGTTATCCATCGTCCGTAAGCGCCCAAGCCCGAGAGAGTCCGTGACCACAGTTATTATTGGAGCAAGATTGCTGACAGGATTTGAGCGCAGTTAGGGCTATGTTGCTGGTTGTTGCAGGTTTTGAAGGTTATTTTGAAAAGCATTTTCTATAGGAATCAATTTTAAACCTGCAACAACCTGCAACATGATTTAAGAAAGTCTGTGTTTTCAAGGTTTTCAGCCAAAACATGAATTTGACAGCATTACGATACCCACTGTGATTATCAGAGGAAGGAGGTCACTATTATGAGTAACATCTGGACGGTCTCAAAAGCGACCGAGCATATGAAAAGACTCTGCAAGGAGCTGGGACCTGAATACAGTATTACCATCATTGATCTGGAGCAAGTCATTTACCGAGACCTTGGAAACGGTTATGACATCGAAATCAGTGGTGTGAATACGTCCAGCCAGCGGAAAAAGGCGACGCTGTATCTATGGAAAGACAGACACCGCATCATAAAAATCATTCGGGAGGTATCGCAGGACGATATCGCCGCGTGTTCAGACAGACTATGTACCTTGGTGGGTGGTCTTGCGGATGCTGACTTCGATGAGGACGGTTTTCTGCGAGAGGCCCGGACCGCGTTATGAATTCTTTGAAAAACCTATGAAATCGCGGAAATTCATACGTGAGGCCACACCCGTTGCACGCGAGAATACTTACAGCGATTTGCCCCGCCCCTCCGACATTCTTTGACACTACCCGGTAGGGGAGGTCAAATCTCTACAGGTTTTTGCCTGCGCAACGGGCGTGGGGCAACGCGCGAAAAAATTCCGGTTCAAACAGGGGATTAACCCCACAAATTTGAAGGAGGATCATTATGAACAACACAAGCAGCGTAGATACCCTCTTGGAGCGCCTTTATGCTCTGAATGACGAGGCTGAGGAGCTTGACGTGAGAGACTACAAAAGTGAGCTTGAAGCCAAAAAATACGAGAGAACCTTTTGGGACGTTGCCAGAGGCCTTCTGCCAAAGAACGCGCTCAAAGAAGGTTCTGATGGCAGCGGGGGTTTCCTCGTACCTGACGAATTCGAAAAGAAACTCGTTCAGGCCTTGGAAACAGCCAACGTTATGCGTCGGCTCGGGAACGTCATAACCACACGTTTTGATATAAAGCTGCCGACCGTTGTCAGCCACGGCTCTGCAGCCTGGGTCGATGAGGAAATGGCTATCCCCGACAGCGACGACACCTTCGGCCAGATAGTTATTACCGCTCACAAGATCGCTTCAAGGATCATCGTAAGCGACGAGCTTATGGAGGATGCTGGGTTTGACTTGGAACGGTACATAACTGAGGAGTTTGCCCGGAGGATTGGCAAGAAAGAAGAAGAAGCCTTCCTGACCGGCGATGGCATCGGGAAACCACTCGGCGTAATACAATCGGCGCTTGTCGGAGCTGTATCAGGTGAAGCGGGTACAATCGGTATCGATGACGTGATGGATCTCATATATAGTGTAGGCCAGCGTTACAGGGAGCGGGCCGTCTGGCTCATGTCCGGCGACGCCCATCGCGTTTTATATAAGGTTAAATCTGCTCGCGGGCAGAATATATGGCAGCCGTCTCTGATTGAAGGGCAACCAGATCTGCTTCTTGGGAAACCCGTAATCGTTTCTGATGCGATGCCCACTGTAGCAGCCGGCAACAAGCCTGTGCTCTTCGGCGACTTTAAGTATTACGTGATTGGTGACAGGGGCAGGAAAAGCCTGAAGCGGCTTGATGAACTGTATGCCGCTACCGGTCAGATCGGCTTTATCGCATCGCAGCGTGTTGACGGCAAACTGATCCTGCCTGAAGCGATTAAGAGCTTGCAGGTACAGTCATAATCATATGAATACGCAGCAGAAGGAATTGATACGGCAGATGAGGATCGCAAGCCGCAGTTATTCAGACATTTCTGATCTGCTCAATATTCCGGTAAACACTGTAAAATCATTTTGCCAGCGAAATCGGCTCGGTGGTATCGGCTGTTCGGATATATCGAAGATGAGGGAGGCGCCCGCCGTAGTGTGTAAGCATTGCGGCGCAGCTCTCCGGCAGAAGCATAGGGGCAAGCCCCGCAAGTTCTGCTCTGAAGAGTGCCGCCGAGCCTACTGGAAGCAAAATGATGGTCATATAAAGAGGAAGGCGTATTACTCCGGAACCTGCGCAAACTGCGGGAAACGGTTTGCTGCATATGGGAATGTAAACAGGAAATTCTGCTCCAGGGAATGCTACATAACAAGCCGGTTCGGGCATGAGAATAGTAGCCCGATTGTATCGATTATTACTTGATAATACACTCCTTCTGAGGGAATATGGACTAACTACAAAAGGGGGTTAACCATGACTAAAAGAGTCATAAATCAAGTGATGCCGGGACCGGCGAATCCGACTGCGCGGAAGCGAGTGGCTGCTTATGCCAGAGTATCAAGCGGTAAGGATGCAATGCTCCACTCGCTATCGGCGCAGGTCAGCTATTATAGCAACTACATACAGCGGAATCCCAAATGGCTGTACGTTGGTGTTTTTGTCGATGAAGCCTATACCGGGACAAAAGACAACAGGCCGGAGTTCCAGAGGCTGCTGACCGACTGCAGGAACGGCGCCGTGGATATGATCATCACAAAATCCATCAGCCGCTTCGCCAGAAATACGGTGACACTGCTTGAGACGGTTCGGGAACTGAAGCTACTTGGTATCGGAGTATTTTTTGAGGAACAGAATATTCTATCAACCTCCGGGGATGGCGAGCTGATGCTTACCATCCTCGCTTCTTTTGCTCAGGAGGAGTCATACTCGGTATCGGAAAACTGTAAATGGCGTATTCGGAAACAATTCAAGGAAGGCAAGACGACTCATATAAATATACTCGGCTATAGGCTCGTAGACGGCACTCTGCAGGTTGTACCTGAAGAGGCCGAGATAGTCAGAAGGATATTCCGCGACTACCTCTCCGGGCTCGGTAAGCAGGCTATAGCAAACCGGCTCAACGAGGAAGGCTTCAAATCACGCCTCGGTTGTGAATGGCATCAGTCGGCTATACACAAGATGCTGCAGAATGAAAAATACGTCGGCGACCTCGTTCTGCAGAAAACATATGTGGCAGATCACATTAGTAAGAAAAAGTGTATTAACCGAGGTGAGCTGCCAATGTACATGGTTGAGGATGATCATGAGCCCATTATCGACAGAGTAACATATGAAGCCGTTCAGAGCGAAATACGGCGGCGGGCGAAGCAGCACCGAAAGGATTCTGATGTTCCCGTTACATATCCCTTTACAGGAAAACTGGTATGCTCGACATGCTGTGGAAATTTTCGGCGTAAAACGACGGCTGCAGGCACAAAATATGAAAAGCCTGTGTGGATATGCACCACATTCAACACCAGGGGCAATGCCGCCTGCGCCTCCCGGCAGGTGCCGGAGGATATCCTTAAAGCTGTAACCGCAGATGTGCTTGGTACAGCCAACTTTGACGAAATCCTTTTCATAAAGAGCGTCAAACACATCGATATTGTTTTCCCCGATACCCTCATATTTCAAATGTCTGACGGTAGCGTCGTAACCCGCACATGGCGGCATCGCTCGCGGAGTGAAAGCTGGTCAGAAGAAGCCCGTGAAGTAGCACGGCAGAAGTCTTTGGAAAGGATGAATTCCTTATGTCAACAGGAAAAGCGGTAAAGGTCATATC
>JAAYBH010000321.1 GCA_012718935.1 Clostridiales bacterium | reverse complement strand
AAGCCGAGCTTATGGCAACGGTCGTTAAACCCGCGGAAGCCGAAAAGCAGCGTCTCGAGCTGGAATCCGAGGCCAAAAAATTCCAGCAGGTGCAAAAAGCCGAGGCCGACGCCGAGGCAAAGAAGCTGGACGCCGCTGCCGAAGCCGAAAAGCTGCGCCTGGAGGGCGAGGCTCAGGCGGCCATCATTGAGGCAAAGGGCCGGGCGGAAGCCGACGCCATCAAGGCCAGGGGCATCGCTGAGGCGGAGGCATTGGAGAAGAAAGCCGAAGCCCTTGCCAAGATGGATGAAGCCGGCAAGCTGCAGATGGTTATCGAAAAACTGCCTGAAATCGCAAGGGCGGTAGCCGAACCGCTTTCCAAGATCGGAAACATCACCATCATCGGCGGCGGCGGCGATGGTTCGGGAGCAACCGAGGTCGCCGGTTATACCGTCAGCGCACTCAAGGCCGTCAACGAAGCGATGAAGGAAACAATCGGCTTTGATCTCACCGAGATCATGAAAGCCAATACATACGATGCGAAGATCAACAAAAGCATCAATATTGATGTCAAAGGCCTGCCGGAAAACCCGGCCTGAGCAAGAAGCCCGATGCCGCTCCGAAGGGGGCGGCATTTTCTTGACAGATGTAGTAAAATAAGCTGAAGTCAAGTTAAAGGACGGATGCGGATGCGGCATTTTGTTGAAAAACTATCGGCTTTTTATGATCGGCGGGGCGCTGTCTGTCTCGGCGCAGCCGCTTTTCTGCTCATGATACTGATTCTCTTCGGCGGCAGGACGATAGGGCTGTCTGACAACGGGGATTTCAAGCGTGTGATGGACGCGTCGTCCCTGCGGTTTGACGGGGACGACGGTGCTTTTGCTTTTGACAATACCTACATCATTACTTTGACGGAGCAGTCTGCCGCCGGCAATATACTGAAAATTCTGTTCGGGACCGAGGGCTGGCAAAGCTATCCGTCCCTGCAGGTTCCGGTTGTCCGCATATCGGTCGTATTGAATCTTTTTCTCAACAAGCTGACCGGCGGCGATATGACAATCTACAGGATCGAAGTGCTCGGCTTGCTCCACTGCGTGCTCTATGCCGCCGTCATTATGTTTCTGATGGCCCAGTTCCGCCTGAAAAGAAGGCTTCTTGATATTGTCGCTAAAATACTGATACTTATTGTACTATGTGACGTCGGATACCTGAACTACTTCAATTCCTTTTACGGGGAGGGGCTTCAGCTCATTTCACTTGTTTTTCTTGCGGCCATACTGATTCGGGTCGTTACCGCCGCGCCGCGCCTGTCCGACGCTTTTTTATGTGCGCTGGGCTGTATTGTTCTGGGTTGGTCCAAGTTCTTTAATATCCCGGCGTCCTGCTTTGCCGCCCTGCTGCTTTTTGGAATTATTCTTAAAAAAACAAAACGAAAAGCCCATGCTGCAGCGGGCATCGCCACACTCTGCGTTCTTGCCGCGGTTTATATCACTATCCCGCCATGGATGAGCTTTCAAACAAAATTCAACGCCGTCTTCTTCGGCGCCCTGAAAGACGCCGACGCGGCTTCCTGCCAGCAGTATCTGGACGAGCTGGGCCTGCCCCGGGAATTCGTCAGGTACAGGAATACGAACATCTATGTTGAGGGCATTGCCCTCGAACTCGAGGAAAACGGGCATGACAAGGATATCATGGCCGTATCAAATTTTGATATTGCCGCATTTTACTTAAGGCATCCCGACAGGCTGCTGCATGCGATGACCGTTTCTCTTCTGAATACCGGTTCGATCCGGCCGTTTTATCTGTCGAATTATAATAACGCCGCGCCGAAGCTGACATTTTCGTACCGGTTTTCCCTATGGAGCGATGTCCGGCTGGCAGCCGGTTTCGATTCCCTGGCCGGCGCCGCGGGTGTTATTCTTGTTTTTATAGTGACCGTCCTTGTTACGATGAAACGATTTAGGAGAAAATGGTATGAAATGCTGTTCGTTCTCCTCCTGTCCGCCGGTCTTTTGGCTTATTTTTTCATTGTCCCCTTCATGTCAAACGGAGAGGGCGATCTGGCGAAGCATCTCTTCGCGTACATGCAGCTTAATGATCTGATGGTCTTATTTGTTTTAACGTTGTCACTTAGCGACTTGAATGTAGAAAAAGCCCGCCTGATACCGTGCGGCTGCCTTGTCATGGCTCTTTGTCTTGCTGTTCTGCCCTTGAAAGCGGAAATCACGCATTTTTCGCGCCTGTCCAAGCCCTACGGCAGCCCAGAAGCAGGCGCCTATATCTCACTTGGCGCGTATGCGGGCAAGGCGCTTATCTGGCAGGTCGCAGAGACGGAGGGCGGCCTCATGACCCTGCTGTGCGACGGGCTGATCGAAAGCGCGCCCTTTTCCGAGGACGGCGGCAACAACTGGGAAGCCAGCGCGCTGAGGACGTGGCTGAACACCGAGTTTCTGGCGTATTTTTCAGAAAACGAACGCGAAAGGCTGCTGCCCATCAGCAACACCGTATTACTGTCGCGCGAGTTGAAGGATACGGCGTCCTCGGGCAGTCGGGATTTTTACTTTTCCCCCGTTCCGATCCTGGCGTCGCGGGGATATAGCGAGTCTTATCAAACCGTCACAAGGGATACCGTGACGCTGCCGGATATCGGGCTTATCACAGAGCTGGCTCAAGACGGCGTAAAACTTGACCGGAGTGAGGCGTACTGGCTTGAGACACCATATTTTAATAACGGGTATATGGTCCGATGCGTCATGCCCGACGGCAGGATCCTGATGCGCGAGGCGGCGGAGCGGTCCGGTATCCGGCCGGTGATTTGTCTGTCGTCATCAGTCATCGCCTCCGGAACAGGCACATATGCCGATCCGTTTACCTTGCATTGAATCGCAAAAACAGCCAATCCGTCCCTTTTGGAGACGGTTTGGCTGCGTTCGTCAGTTCCGGCTCACGTGGAAACAGAACGTAAGACCGGCTTTATGGAGGTGTTTAAGGAGCGATGGCTCACTTTGATCTCGGTGTATAAAAGAGCTGTGAACAGTAGATCCTGCCGCTTTCATTCACATAATAGCCGATACCGATGTAGCTGAAATCCGGGTCCATAATGTTTCTGCGGTGGCCTTCCGATGCCATCCATGCTTTGACGACAGCTTCCGGCGTCCTGAAACCGTAAGCCAGATTTTCACCGGCCGCCTTGTACTGTAAATCGTTCTCACCAAAAATTGTAAAGCATCTCGTGTTGTTCGGCCGTGTATGGCTGAAGGAAGCAGCAGACTCCTGAGCCCTCAGATCAGCCAATGGATAGAGCGTGTCCAGCTCTCTGACAGCGGCCACACCGGCGTTTTCACGTTCCAGATTGACGAGTCTGACGACCTCTGCTTTGAAGATCGAGACAGGATCTTCAACTTCCGCCTGTATCGCCTGCCCGGCGGATAAGGCCGCCTCTTCGACTGCCGTTTTTTCCGCTGTGTCTGTTTCTGCGGCCAAGGCTGCAGTCATCGTCAGAGACATGCATATCATTAACGTCACTAAAAAAGCGAGGAGCCTGGTCAGCTTTGTTTTTTTCATCATGAATCCCCCTATCTTGTCTTCCTTCTCAGTATGAAAGTAAGAATAGGGGCTCGTGACTCCTATAAATACTTTCGGTAACCGGCTGTCATAGTCTTAAAGACCTTAGACCCTTGGCTTTGCGTCCTTGCTTTTCAGCAAGTTTGCCATTATCGATTTATTTATCTGTACCGGATCATCTATAAGGTTTGCTGCATAACTATCTGATATAAAAGGAAAGAGTTCTGTTCCGGTACGCCGGACAGAACTCATTTTTCCATAAAAAATGAATACTTTCGGCAACCGGCTGTCGTAGTCGCCCGGAAATTCCGTTTGACGTTAGACCCTTGGCTTTGCGTCCTTACCTTTCAGTAAGTTTGCTTTTATCGGTTTACTCAGAAATGATACTATTTTCATGTTAATGATACTCAATACGACATGATTTGTCAATATAAATTCTCATTTTTTTCAGTTATTCCGGATTATTTGTATTATTATCTAATTATAAGCAGTTGTTTTATACATTTTATATTATTTTGACTGTATCGCAACTGCTCAGGCTCAATAATTCTCACTTTAAGTCGAGACAGGCTCCGGCATCGTCCCGGTAGGAGCTGCTGTCGGGTCAGCCGCTTCTTCCGTCGGCGCCGGTATTTCCGATGCCACTGGTGTTTCCGATAACACTGGTGTTTCCGATAACACTGGTGTTTCCGATAACGCTGGTGTTTCCGTCGGTGCCGTCGACTCCGCCGGCAGACTTCCCTGCTCGGGAGAAACAGCCGGCGGCTCGCCGGCCTCGGAGGAAGTATCGCCGTAATACTCCTGCGGTGTCTTTCCGTCGATATCCGTCAGGCGCGCGCGAACGATCAGCCTGTGGCTTGAAACCATATAGGGCGTACATGTGATGACGGTCAGCACATAGTCTTCCCCCGGAATATTGTTGAGCACCCAGACCTCGGTCGGCAGGACCTCAAAGCTTTCGTATACCGCATATGTATAGGTTACGCCCTCGGTTTTGATGGTGATATGATCGCCCTGCTGAAGCTGGTCGAGGTATCTGAAGGGATACGGTCTGTGACCGGAAACAACGCAGTTTCCCTTCCGGCCGGGCGCCGCCGTCGATGTGATGTGACCGACGCCGTATTTCATCTGCTTGCCGGAGCCCTCCAGCAAATTTTGTGAGACATTCAGCACCGGGATTTTCAGCGTACCAAGCACAACAAATTTGGAAACCGCGGGCGCGCTTGCCGTATCCTCGATATTACCGGGCAGCTCCGTGTCGGCTGACGGCGACGCTTCGGCCGCCGAGGCGTCCGGATCTTCTACATCTGCGGTTTCTCCGGTATCTGCGGGTTCCGTGATTTCAGCTGTTACAAGGATACCCTGATCCTCGGGGTCGAGCATGATCGGAGACGGGTCGGGAATCGCATCGGCGTCCTGGGTGGCTGTCCCGAACAGGACCCCCCATGGATAATTGCTGGCTTCCATTATCCCCGCGGTAATGACAAGGACAAGACCGGCTGCAATCAAGAGGAGCGCTATGATCATATTTTTCCTTTGCCTGGCCTTCTTTACGCGAGCTTCTTTTCTGCTCATACCTGTCTCCTTGTCGGACGTCCCTGTTGATAAGATCATATCACCAGCGCGCCTCTTTTTCAAGGATTTGTATGTAAAGGGTTGGCCAGATACACGCCCAGGAGAAGCGTATTATTATTTAACATTAGTTGCTTTTTATGCCATAATATTCCATGTGCTGCGGCCTGCTATCCGAAGGTTCTTTCCGGTTGTTTTTACCGAAGAATTTCTAACACCAAAAATATTCTTTTAATTCCCATTATTTTACTATTTTCAAAATGATAATTGTCTCATTATATTGAGAATCAACACTTGAATTTTGAGAATACGCGCCGCCAATGTGAGAATTGTCTTAAAACCACTTTTCTGTATAAATTCCACAAAGTTTCTTGACATTTCAAGCGATTTGTGTCATAATTTTGGTAATATTAACGAAATGTTAAGCAAACGCGCTGAAAGATGGAGACGCAAAGCTCAGGAGAACAGGAGACATGCCGAATGATTACCCTGACATCCTTATACATTTTTTTGGGTCTGGCAGTGTCCGGGTCGGGCATGACCGCATTTACGATCGTCCGGAAGAAGCACCATAGGAATGTAAGCTGAAGCTTCCATTCATAACGACAAGCGGAACAGTATCAAATAACCGGCAAAAAACGCCCCCTTGGGGGCGTTT
>JAAYBH010000320.1 GCA_012718935.1 Clostridiales bacterium | reverse complement strand
CTTTTTCTTTTCTTGATTTGATTGTTATGCGCCGGCTTTTGTTTGCGCGCCGCAGAGGCCGCAGTAATGCTGCTCGGCTCTGATGTCTCCTCCGCATTTTTCGCATTTATAATCGGCTGTTTTTTCGGATAATGCCAGCAGCTCGTCACGGATACCGGCGCTCAGTTTGCCGCAGCCTTTGCAGATATGCTCGCCGTCGTTGATTTGTTTCCCGCAATTAATACAAAACATTGCGTCGCCCTCCTGTATGTTGTTTTAGAATCTATCGTTTATTATATAACGAAACCGCTTGTGCGGCAATGCAGAAATGTATGTTTTTTCCGAAATATGTCTTGAAGGAATGAAAATCGGGCTGATGCTCCGGGCAGAAAAATGTTTTATATAATACTTTCAAAATACCCGCGGGGTGATATATAATCATTTATATGGTGAAATAAGCACATATAACGACAATGATGATTTGAAAGGATTGTATGAGATGTACGAAAAGCTTGTGTTTCCGTTTCCTATGGAGAACAATGAGGTTGTGGCGGAGGGTGACGATCCCGGTTACGTGATCAAGCCTCAGGCGTATTTCAGGGGGGCGTCACAGATTCCCGGCTCCCAGTTCAACGTTGGTTTTCAAATTTTCGTCAAGCCCTTCTTCCTCGACAGGAACCCCCACCGCCACCCTCAGGATGAGTACCTCATCTTCCTGGGCGGCTCCTTCCCGAATGTATTCGAGTGGGACGCCGATATCGAGTTTACGCTGGGCCAGATCGGCGTCGACGCGGAGGTTTTCCATATCACGCAGCCGACCATCATCCGCGTGCCCGCCAACGTCTACCACTGCCCCCTGAACTTCAAGCGGATCGACAAGCCGGTCTTCTTCCAGGCCGCCTGCATGATGCCGATGTTCGGCGGCATCTACGACACGCCCGCCGGCCCGAAGGAAATGTACTATAACGGCCCCGTACCCTGCAAATACAACGCCAGCAAGAAATGCGACTCCTGCGGCAAATGTCTTGAAGAGGAATGGAAAAACATATAAGGCCGAGGTACATATATGCCGTATATCAGAGTCAGCGCGACACAAACACTTACCGACGATAACCATCACCGAGTACAACAGCTGGGGCGGCTTCGGCGATTTCAAAGACGAGTATTACGAAGACTGAAAGCAGGGGACGGCTCCCCTGTTTTTGCTTGCATAAGCCGCCGATAAGGATTATCATGAACGTAGTATGTTACCGATTATGATGTCCTAACAGTCAGATGATATATATTTTGAATCATAATTCAATATATAATTTATTTGAAAGGTTGATATATATATGGCGGTTTTTGATATCACGTTCCTGTCCAATACCCTGCGCCGGCAAGTTCCCCTGACGGCGATCCTGCCTGTGGAGGAACTCCCGTTCCCCGGCCCAAAGCCCGATAAAAGCAAACCCTTCCGCTCCCTCTACCTGCTTCACGGTTTTCTCGGCGGCCACAAGGACTGGCTCCACGGCTCCCGCATCGAGCAGCTTTCTATGATGCACAACATTGCCGTGTTCTGCCCCTCGGGTGAGAACAGCTTCTATCTGGACGACAGGAAGCGGGACGCGCTCTACGAGCAGTTTATCTGCCGCGAGCTCATCGATTTTACCCGCCGTGTTTTTCCAATCTCCCATGAGCGGAAGGACACGTCCATCGGCGGCTTGTCCATGGGCGGCTACGGAGCGCTCCGCAACGGTATGAAAAACAGCGGCGTTTTCGGTAATATCATCGCCCTCTCCAGCGCCCTCATCACCGACGATCTCGAAAATGTGGTCAAAATGGAGGACAACCCTGTCGCCTCCCCAAGCTACTACATCCACACCTTCGGACAGCCGGAGGAGGTCGCCGGCAGCGATGCGGACCCGAAAGCCCTGGCTAAAAAGCTTGCGGACGGCGGCGACTTCATACCCAATATCTACATGGCTTGCGGCTTGGAGGATTTCCTGAACATCTCCAACAGAGCCCTGGACGCGTACATGACGGAGATCGGCCTCCCGCACACCTATCTCGAAGGCCCTGGCATCCACGACTGGGCCTTTTGGGACGCCTACATCGAAAAAGCCCTCATCTGGCTCGACGCGCAGTAATTGGGAGACTAACAGTAAAGCCCGCCTTCCGACAGCAGTAGAGCCCGCCTTCCGGCGGGCCCTACGATATTATTTGATGATGCTCTTCATCAGCAGCAGCGGTTGCAACCGCCGAAGAAGCCCCTGTATCGTTTTGGAAGACACGAAAAATCTTGTCAATAGCATCGAATATGATATTTGATTATGAGTCACTCAATGGCGCGCCGTAGGTTTTGTCCGCCGTACTGTTTGTAGTCCTACACCGGCCGATGTAATCCAGCTTCATCATAGGACAGTTAACAATTTATGTCAATTGAGTAAATGAAGCTGACTGTGATTTAAATAATCCGGGCCTTCTCAGGTCAATGGGAAGGCTTTTCCATATAGAAAACTTATAACACCATAAAGAACACGTTTTGCAAAATCTTCATCGTTGAACTATAATATTACAGTTGAACCGTAAGCAAAATATAACGGCTCGCTCATATATGAACACGTTTCAACGATGAATAAAAAAGCACGCCTATTACAATAGAAGGAGACAGCAAATGCCGAAGTTTGTTTCACTGGAAGAAGCCGTCAGTCAAGTACAGGACAACGGGGAGCTGATCGTGGGCGGGTTTTCCACCTACGGCTGCGCGGAGGAGCTTTTGGAAGGGCTGGGTGCGCGTTACAAGGCGACGGGGCACCCCAAAAACATCACCGTCATCTGCGGCATCACCCCCGGCGACAAGACCGAACGGACGGAATACCTGCAGGGCCTCAATCTCGGCGTGAACAAGATCGCCGCCGAGGGGCTCATCGGCACCGTCAAGGTGGGGCTGTTAAACGATGCCCGGCTCATTTCAAAGGCCGTCGGCGCCAACAAGATCGCCGGTTATCTGCTCCCCATGGGCGTCGTGATGAATCTGTTCCGCACCACCGCCGGCGGCAGGCCGGGCCTCTTGACGAAGGTCGGCCTCGGCACCTACTGCGACCCGCGGCAGGAGGGCTGCGCCGTCAACGAAAAGGCCAGGGAAAAGGGCCGGATCGTCGAGCTGATGGATATTGACGGCGAGGAGTACCTGTTTTATAAGGCCTTCAAGCCGACGGCATGCTTTATCCGCGCAACCTATGCCGACGAGGACGGCAACCTCTCCATGGAAAAAGAAGCGATCATCGGCCCGGAGCTGGAAATCGCCGTTGCCACCCATAATAACGGCGGCGTCGTCATCGCTCAGGTGGAGGATATCGTCCGGCGCGGCACCCTTCATCCCAAGAGCGTGCGCATCCACGGAAAGCTCGTGGATTATGTCGTCAAGGCGCAGAATTGCGACAACCAGCGCCAGTGCATGATCACACCGAAATTCCGCCCCGAGCTGACGGGCGATATCAAAACCGTCGACGCGGCTGTCGAGCCGCTGGAGATGAATATCCGCAAGGTGCTTACCCGCCGCGCCGCCATGGAGCTGCGGCCCGGTATCATCATCAATCTCGGTGTCGGCATCCCCGCCGGTATCGGCAGCGTCGCCGCCGAGGAAGGGCTCGGCAAGGGCATGACCATGTCCGTGGAAGCCGGACCTATGGGCGGCGTCCTCCAGGGCGGGCTGGCCTTCCCGGCCTCCGCCAACCCCGAGGCCATCTTCTGCCAGACCGACATGATCGACATGGTTCAGGGCGGCATGCTGGATATGACGTTTTTGGGCGCCGCCGAGATCGACGACAAGGGGAATGTCAATGTGTCCAAGTTCGGCGGGCGCAGTAACGGCCCCGGCGGTTTCATCGATATCTCCCAGAACGCCAAAAAGGTCATCTTCATGGGTACCTTCATGGTGGGTGACGGCGAAATCGAGCTCGCGGACGGCGGCCTGAAGATTATAAAGAACAGCGATAAGATCAAGTTCGTGAAGAAGCTCCAGCAGATCACGTTCTCCGGCGAATACGCCGTCAAGAACGGGCAGGAGGTCATGTTCATCACCGAGCGCGCCGTCTTCAACCTCACCTCGGAAGGCCTTGTGCTGACCGAGATCGCGGGAGGTGTCGACCTCCAGAAGGATATATTGGACAAAATGGAATTCAGGCCGATCATCAGCCGCGACCTTAAGCAGATGGATCCGCGCCTCTTCTATCCCGAACGAATGGGCCTCGACACAACCCCGGGCAAGTAACAATCAGGTTGAGAACAGTTAACGGAAGCCAGAATCCTCATGGTAGGACCCCTGAGACGCATATGTCTCAGGGGTCTTTTTGTGAAACGAAAACCACGGGCTATGCCCGTGGTTCAAAAAAGGCTATGCCTATGAGTAGGTAAGATAAACCTCCAGTGCTACAATGGGAGCAGGTTTGCCGGCCACATCCCAGAGTAACAAAG
>JAAYBH010000319.1 GCA_012718935.1 Clostridiales bacterium | reverse complement strand
GGACATCGCTGGCCGCTTCAACGGCATTTACGGCGAGGTTTTCAAGCTGCCGGAGCCGTATATTCCCAAGGTCGGCGCGCGCATCATGAGTCTGCAGGAGCCGACCAGCAAGATGTCGAAGTCCGAGACAGACAACGGCGGCTGCATTTGCCTTCTGGATAAGCCGGAGGACATCATGCGCGCCTTCAAGCGCGCCGTCACCGACAGCGATACGGCTGTTCGCTATGATGTCAAGGCGAAACCCGGCGTGTCGAACCTCATGCAGATTTACGCCGTCGTCACAGGGAAGACACTAAAAGCAACAGAGAAGGAATTTGACGGCAAAGGCTACGGTGTTTTCAAGCAGGCCGTCGGCGAAGCCGTCGTGGAGCTCTTGCGCCCCATCCGCGAGGAAGCGGAGCGCCTACTGGCTGACAAGGCGTATCTCGAGAAAATTTACACCGAAGGTGCTGAAAAAGCCGCTTACGCCGCCAATAAAACCCTGAGGAAAGTCTATAAAAAAATCGGCTTTGTCCAAAGAGGATAAAAAAGCTGAGGAGCACTTATGCAGTATGAGCTTTACATTCAGGTCGGCATTGCCGTCGTTACGGCCTTCATTATCACCTTCGCGGCGACGCCGATTGTAAAATCGTTTGCCAACCGCGTCGGTGCGATCGACGTACCCAAGGACGGCCGGCGGATGCATACGCAGCCGATTCCCAGGCTCGGAGGTCTGGCGATCTTTCTGGGGTTTCTCCTCACCGTGGTCGTCTTTGCAGATATCAGCAGGGAGGTCCAGGGGATCCTGCTGGGTTCCGTCGTCATTGTCATCGTCGGCGTCATTGACGATATCGTTCCGCTCCCCGCGCTTGTGAAATTCGTCTTCCAGATTATTGCGGCGTTGATTGCCGTCTTCCATGGCGTTGTGATTACCATCGTCTCCAACCCGGCCATATGGAGTACGTCGGATTATCTTGTCTTCGGTTATTTTTCGATACCGATAACCGTATTGTGGATCGTTGCGATCACCAACTCCGTCAATCTTATCGACGGGCTGGACGGCCTGGCGGCCGGCGTGTCGGCGATTTCCTCCTTCACGATGATGATCATCGCAATCGTTGTCGCGGATATCAATGTTGCTGTCATTATGGCGGCGCTGGCCGGCTCCTGTATCGGTTTCCTGCCGTACAACCGCAATCCGGCCAAAATTTTTATGGGGGACACGGGCGCCCTGCTTTTAGGTTATGTGCTGGCGACCGTCTCGATCATCGGCCTTTTCAAGCTGTATGCCGTGATCTCCTTTGTCATTCCGTTTCTCGTCGTCGGCCTGCCGCTCTTTGACACGGCGTTTGCATTTCTGCGCCGGATTTTAAGCGGCAGGAATCCCATGTCGCCCGACAGGGGGCATTTTCATCACCGGCTGATCGATATGGGGCTCAACCAAAAGCAGGCAGTCGCTATAGCATACGCCATCAGCGGTATATTGGGGCTTTGCGCCGTCGTTATCGCCACAAACGGCGAAATCAGGGCAATCATCTTGCTGGCCGCCTTCATTATTGCCGGTGTCATTGCCGTTTTCGTGGTCAGAAGTCTCGGGCGCGGCACGGAAAATCAGGCGCCTGAATCCCGGCAGGATAAACAAGCCGCCGACAAGCCGGACGCCGTCAAGCCGGACGCCGTCGAGCCGGACGCCGTTAAACCGGACGCCGGCGGGGAGGAGCAGGATGAGTTCTAGAAGGGTGCGCGTCATTACTCTGACAGGGGTCCTTGTGATCGCACTTATTATCGGCTTCAGTTTGCTCATCAACTACCTGTCGAGAGATATCAGGGAGATACCCCTGCCCGGCGCCGGCGCATCAAGCAGTTCTCCGGAGACCTCCGGTATGCAGGAGAACAATGGCCTCGAGCACGTTGTGGTCACAAAAGACAACGTGCAGGATGTGATTGCCACGCTTGACAGGCCTGTTTCCTATACCCGGTCCGTCCGGATTGAGATCATGTACGAAGGCGGAATGACGCCTCCTTACGAAATCCGCACCTCCGTTAACGACGGTGCCACGGCAATGAAAATCAGCGGCTCCGGTATCAGCGCCAATAAAAATATCGTCATTGCCGGCAGCAGGATTTACATATGGTACGACGGTGACAAGACACCGTATGTTCGCCCGGCAGAGTCTCCGGAAGACGAAAAAAAATCCTCGGATGAATATCAGATGATGATGTCATACGAAGATATACTGAAGCTCGATAAAAGCAGCATCACTGCCGCCAGTTATATGGAATATAGTGGTAACGGCGAATTTTGCGTATATGTCCAATATGTCACGGAGTTGCTGCACTATAAGGTAAAATGCTATATATCCGTGGAGAGCGGCCTTCTGATACATGTAGAGAAGTATGACGGGGATATGCTCATTTACAAAATGACGACATCTGATTTCAGCCGGTCCGAACCCGCCCTGTCGGCTTTTGAGCTTCCTGACGGCACAAATCCTGTCAGCGATCCTTAAAGATGTTGTAAACAATGATTCCGAGTATGATGATGAATTCTTCGTCGCCGCTTTCGATGAAGAAGAAAAGAAGCAGAAGAAGAAGAAGAATATCGCCCAGGTCCAGTCCAAACGGCAGATGATCGAACATTCCCTTGAAGCCGCTTGTTAAACCGCCGAGCCCGCCGCCGAATCCGCCAAACAGGTTATTCAAGCCCCCGCCAAACCCGCCGAAGAGCGGTTTGTTTTTTACGCCCTGGGTACGATGCGGTGAAGAAGCGGTACTCGTGGCAGACGGATGCGGCGCCGGAATGTGAGGCGGCGGCGTTATTGCCGCCGTCCTTCCTGTGCTGTGCGCGTTCACTCTGGGATGATCCTCCATACGAATGAACTTGCCGGTATTGCCTATATATTTATTATACACCCTTGTCACCCCCGGTGAATTCGGCGAGTGCGACCTTTGCCAGCATGGCGATTTTTGCAATCTCGGCAGCCTTGTCGACTTTAACGCGTCGGTCCTCCTTGAGATATGGCTTGATGGCGTTCAGCAGTGCGGTTTTGTCGTTTTTTCCGGAAGTATACTCGCCGATCAGGCGGGTCACAAGCCGAAATATCTTCGGGTCAATATCTTTCAGCGATGAGGAGATTGCCGAGAGATCGGGCGCGGATGCACCCGCCGTATTTCCTTCCGCAGAAGACTGCGAGCCGAGAGAACCGGAAAAAGATTTGGCGATGCTCATGATCTTTTCCATATCCGCAGGAGATGACAGGATTTTATTCAGTTTATCTTCGAACTCGCTCATGCTGCACCTCCGTTCTTTCTAGATTAGGTTTCAGTTCATCATTTTAAGCAATTGTTCCGCCAGGCGTGAGCCTTCCTCCGTCTTCAGGATACCTGACAGCGTTTTTTGCAGCACGGCCATATCGCCGTTTTCAATGGCAGCCATGACATTTTTCTCGTTGCCGCTCAGCATGTCTTTCACTTTTTGACCTTCCGGCGAGCCGATCAGCTTACCGAGCTCCTCTTTTTTCCCCACCAGCTTCGCGCCGGCCGGCGTGTTCAGGAAATCGTCGGACATCTTATTCAAGTCTAATGCCATTACATGATCATCCTTTCATTGCGCCCTATATTCGCAGACTGTCATTTTGTACTCTAAATCAGTATATTCAGAACGCGAATACTGGTGACTTCTGAAGCCGGCGTACGGAGATGTCTATGAAAATAATCGTCATATCCGATTCCCACGGGAACACACAAGCGATCCTGGACGCCGTTTTTGATGAAAATCCGGGGCTGATTCTCCACCTGGGGGATTACGAAAGGGACTGTGACAAGGTCCGAGAAGCATACCCGTCGATCGTTCTCCGGGCAGTCCGGGGCAACGGCGATTTCCGGGGTCGGGAGCCGGAATACGATGAGTTCGTCGTTCAGGATAAGCGGATATTCATGACCCACGGCCATCTTTACGGGGTGAAAACAGGCCTTGGCTCCATTATTAACTCGGGGTTGGCGCGCGGCGCCGATATTCTGCTTTTCGGCCATACGCATATGCCATATTATGGCACCGTTGATGGAATGCATATCATCAATCCGGGGAGCATCGCATTCCGGGGACAAACATACGCCGTGCTCGAAATCGAACACGGCGTCATCAGCTGTCGTATGACCGGTTTAAAATGAACGTGCGGCTAAATTGTGAAGTCCTCTTCGCACATTTCTTCCCTCTGCTTTTTATTCAGGACAGAGGGGCTTTCAGGCTCACGCTTCAGCGGGTCGTAAACAAAACGCCTGCAGGAGCCGCCGGCGGATGTGATCCCGCGCCTGAGGCAGGCGATCTCGCCGTTCCCGATGCTGCTGCCGAGGCGGCAGTAGGAGCAGGACGGGGTGATATTGCGGTAAAACAGCATATCATAACCTCCGCGCAGAGATAGAATTTCCGTCTGTACCGGTCCGGTCAGGCTGGTGCCCTTATTATACAACTTCTTACATTGACTTTCAACCGGCCAGGGTGCATTATTAAGAATAAAAAAACAGGAGGCATTATGTTCGAAGAATTTTACGCACCGCTTCCGGATCCTGCGCGATTTCTCAAAAGGATGGGCCTAGTGGATGTGACGACCCCCGATCTGGAAACGCTCAACCGTCTGATTCACGCCCATAACATGAATGTACCCTTTGAAAACCTCAGCGTTTATGACGCCGATACAGGCGCCGCTCTCGATATTGCGTCGCTCTACGACAAGATCGTCGTCCGCCGCCGCGGGGGCTATTGCTTTGAGCTCAACGCACTGTTCATGAGCCTCCTCCAGAGCCTGGGCTACGACTGTTATCCCGTCATGGTCCGTGTCGTCTGGATGGCGAAGGAGTACAGGCCTATTACCCACCGCGCCGGCATCGTCACGATCGGCGGCGTCCGGTATTTTGTTGACGTGGGCTTCGGCGGCCCGTCCCCCCGCACGGCGGTCCGGTTGGACGATCCAAATCCGCAGACCTCCGGCCCCAACGACTTTGTTTTTGATAAAGCGCCGGACGGCGACTTCATCATATACAGACTGACAGGCGAGGGCAGGGAACAGCTCCTGAAATTCTCCGACAGATACTGTGAAAACGTGGATTTCCTCGCACCCAACGAATACCAGTCGAGAAACGAAAACTCAGGCTTTAAGAAAATGCGCATGGTGAATATCTCCCGTGAAAACGGTAGCGCCGCCATAAACGGAAACGTCCTGCGTATACATAAGGACGGCGCCGTTGAGGAGGCGGTCCTCGACACCGAGGACAAGCTGCGGCAGGCCTTAAAGGAGCATTTCGGCATCGTTGTTGATTTTCCTCTTAAAAT
>JAAYBH010000318.1 GCA_012718935.1 Clostridiales bacterium | reverse complement strand
GTTGTCCATGTATACTGATAGCCGCCGTCATTACCCGCGTAGGTCCTGTACATGGACGGGTCGAACCCGCCGCCCGCGCCCGCGCGGAACCGGCCGCTCTTCATATCCTCATACAGCTCGTCGTACTTCGCTTTTTTGTCCTGATCGCCGAGCACCTCATAAGCTTCGCTGGCTTCCTTGAACTTTTCCTCACTGGCCTTGTTTCCGGGATTTGTGTCCGGATGATATTTCTTCGCCAGCTTCCTGTACGTTTTTTTTATCTCCTCCGCGGAAGCACTCTTTTCGAGCCCAAGAACCTTGTAATAGTCCTTAAAATCCATGTGCTTCACCCCTCTCAATATATATAATTACAGCATTATAAGTATAATATACGCCAATAGTCAGGAAAGGTCAAATATCATCAGGGCCTAAAATATGTCTTTTTTAACCTTCCCTGACTATTATATTTATCAGTCGAATACTCGGTCCCGTTTGCTCCCTCTTACTCCGTTTATCTCTCTGTGGCTCTTGTGCCCGTTCTTTACCTCATATATAATTAATGGTAATATTGGCATCATGCAAAAAAGGAGCTGGTACATATGCTCGAAAAGGCGTTAAGAGCGCTGGCCGAAAAGGACTACAAGGCTTTCGCCGCCTGTTTTTCCGAGGACGGCAAGTATTTCGACTACTGCCCCGCCTGTAACGGCAAGGATAATTACTTTGTCTACGGCAGCGCCGCCATCGAAATGTTCTACCGGAACCGATTCACCTTTGACCATGTCACAGTGTCCGAGCCCGTTGTCGAGGACGAAAAAACAGCCAGCTTCTTCGGCGCGTATGAAGGCCCGTACCTGTTCGCCCGTTTTGAGATCGAGGAATTCGATACGGCCGGCCTCATTAAAAAGGCCGTCGTCCATCCGGCTTAGGGAGGCGGCGTTATGGGAATATATGCGATCACGGGCGCATCAAAGGGCATTGGCGCCGAAGCGCTGAAATACCTGCGCGGTCTCGGCCACGATGTCATCAATATCGACATTGACGGCGGTGATATCAGCGCGGACCTGGGCATACCCGAAGGCCGTCAAAAGGTCATAAAATCGCTCCACGAAAATTGCCCCAACGGGCTTGACGGGCTGATTTTAAACGCCGGTATCGCCCTGGCCGCGAAACCCTCGAAGGTGCTGTCCGTCAACTTCTTCGGCCCGGTCACCCTGGCCGAGGGCTTGTACAGCCTCCTGAAAAAGAAAAAAGGAAACTGCGTCGTCACAGTTTCCGGTTCCATCGCTTATATTACGCGCAATAAATACTATGTGGACGCGCTTCTCACCAACTGCGGCGACGAGGCACGCATCGGCCGGCTCGTGGATTCCTTTGAACCCCAGCACGCCGGAAACGTCATCTACGGCTCCACGAAAATCGCCCTGGTGCGCTGGATCCGGCGCATGGCCCCCTCCTGGGCCGCCGCCGGCGTCACTTTAAACGCCCTGGCCCCCGGCGCCGTCGCCACCACGATCATGCCCGACACCGAAGAATACCGAAACGGCTTCGACACCTTCATCATGGGTATGGCCATGCCCACCGTCTACAAAGAACACCGCATGATGGAAGCCTCGGAAGTCGGCCCACCTCTCGCTATGCTGGCCCTCCCCGAAATGAAGGGCGTCAGCGGCGCCGTCCTCTACTGCGACGGCGGCACCTCCGCATTTTTGCACCCGGAAAAGTTTTATTGATGGAATTTGCCATGCACTTAAAAGTTCTGACAGCCTATCTGCTTTTATTGAATATTATCGGTTTTTGGAGTATGAGAAACGATAAACGCAGAGCAGCGGCGCACGGACGGAGGACGCCTGAAAAAAGACTGCTGGCGTATGCTCTGCTCGGCGGCAGCGCAGGCTGCATACTGGGAATGTACGTCTGCCGCCACAAGACAAAACACCGTTCTTTTGTATTCGGCTTGCCGATCATTCTGCTCCTTCAGATACTGGTGATTTTTTTGGCTGTCCTCCGTATATACTAAATACCCGGAGGCGAAAAAT
>JAAYBH010000004.1 GCA_012718935.1 Clostridiales bacterium | reverse complement strand
CGAACAAGGTCAGCATCGGCGGCAGCTATATGAAGGAATACTGGGGCGAGGGTTCCGCCCGGGCCCGCAACTGGCAGCGCTATGATCTGGGCGGCTCCCAGGGCCTGTCCTTCGAGGAGGGCGTCGATTCCTATGTCCCCTACGCCGGCAGCCTCAAGGACAATGTGAGCCTCACCCTCTCAAAGGTCCGCTCCACCATGTGCAACTGCGGCGCCGTCACCATCCCCGAGCTCCAGCAAAAAGCCAAGCTCACCCTCGTCTCCGCCACCTCCATCGTCGAAGGCGGCGCCCATGACGTCCTTCTGAAGGAAAACACCCTCAATACAAAATAGAGGATGGGGCAGCCGGTGGGTTGCCCTTGTTTCGCTATATGGACAAGGCTTCCGCTGGGGGAAGCTGTCGCGAAGCGACTGATGAGGGGGATCCTATATGCCACTGCCTGACACCGCTCGTGCCCAAGAACTACCCTCACCCGGCCTGCGGGCCGCCTTCCCCGAGGGGAAGGCATTTAAGAAGGAGCCAACTATGAATAACAGCATCCAGACACTCAAAAGATGGATCGCGGAGAGCGACAACATCGTCTTTTTCGGCGGGGCGGGGGTCTCAACGGAGAGCGGGATACCGGATTTCAGGAGCGTGGACGGGCTGTACAGCCAAAAGTACGACTTTCCGCCGGAGACGATATTGAGCCACTCGTTTTTCATAAACAGGCCGGAGGAGTTTTACCGGTTTTATCACGACAAGATGATCATTGAAGGCGTAAAGCCCAACAGGGCGCATACGCGTCTGGCTGAGCTGGAGCGGGAGGGCAAGCTCAGAGCTGTCATCACACAGAACATTGACGGGCTCCATCAGCTGGCCGGCAGCGAAAAGGTCCTGGAGCTCCACGGCTCGACCCACCGGAACTATTGCATGCGCTGCTCCAAACGTTATGGCTACGAGGCGGTCAGCAAGGCGGAGGGCGTGCCGAAGTGCGATTGCGGCGGTATCATCCGGCCGGACGTCGTTTTATATGAAGAGGGGCTCGACAACGCCGTCATCACCGAGGCCGTGCATTTTATCCAGAACGCCGATATGCTCATCGTCGGCGGCACGTCCCTTGTCGTCTACCCTGCGGCGGGCCTCGTCAATTATTACGAGGGAAATAAGCTCGTCCTGATCAACAGGGGCGCCACCAGCTACGACACAAACGCAAATCTGCTGATATCCGACAAAATCGGCGAGGTCTTCGCACAGGTGTGATGAAGCAGTAATAAGTAACCGGAGGTTGCGCGGATGACAAAAATGATTGTCCTGGATTTGGACGATACGCTATTGCGTTCAGACAAAACGGTTTCGCCTTATACGGAAATGGTCCTGAAAAAAGCCCGCGATGCCGGCGTCAAGCTCGTGCTGGCGACCGGGAGGCCGATAAGATCGAGCGCTCCGTACCACCACCAGCTTCAATGTGACGCGCTGATCTGCCATAACGGCAATATCATCCTGTGCGGGGAGCAAGTCTTCAGCGGCCCCGGCGTGCCCATTCGCGAAGCAGAAAGAATCCTGACCAGCCTTCAGAAAAAATACCCGAATAAAAAGCTGTCGGTCGAGATAAATGACAGAATATACGGCAACTTTGACGTTTCAGTTGTCTGGGGGAGAACCGAGAGGGACAGGCAAATGCTGGGAAGCCCCGTAATGGTCTCCGATTTCTCCGGTTTGCCGGGCGACAGCGCCGATAAAATTCTGATCGAGCTGGCCTCGGATGAAGAATACCGCGAGGTATGGGGTCTTTTGACACTCGATCTGTACGCCCAGCCGGCTGACGGCGGAAAGCTCTGTATTGTCATGAACAAAAGCACCTCAAAGCTCAATGCGGTCAAACAGCTGGCAGACCTTTGGAATATCCCCGTTTCCCTGGTCGCGGCATTCGGAGACGATTACAACGATATCGAAATGCTCAGCGGGTG
>JAAYBH010000317.1 GCA_012718935.1 Clostridiales bacterium | reverse complement strand
TCCAGGACAGTATACCAGTTCTCAGCAAAGCAATAAGCCAAATGAAGCCGGGCCCTGGTTTCATTTGCCATGTTTCTGTGTTTGTTTAATGCAAAGCTGAGGGAGCTATCCATTCATTCCTGAGGGCGGCATAGCAAACAACATCTTCAAAAACGCCTTGCTTATTCTTTATCATTTGACGCTGTATACCCTCGCGCTTCAACCCGGCTTTTTGGATGACCCTTCCGGATGCCGGGTTGGAGGCAAGGTGGCGCAGGACAATTCTGCGATAGCCAACTTCCGTAAATAAGAACTGTAAAACACGCTCCAGCGCTTCTGTCATGATGCCCCGGTTCCAGTATGCCCTGCTGAGGCAGTAACCTACCTCACAGGTCATCTGTTGCTCATTATGTGAGAATGTGGAAATGTCGCCAATCAGCTTGCCGTCCAGTTCAATTCCCCAATGATAGAAAAAGGGATGCTGATAAGATTTGATCCAGCCGGACAACAACTGCCTTGTAAACTCAACATCAGGGTGCGGGGTCCAAGTGACAGTTTTTGCTACCTCCGGGTCGGAACACCAGTTATCAAACATAGCCTGGGCATCGCCTGCTGTGTATGGGCGAAGCAGCAAACGTTTACTGGACAGGGGAAGAGTACCCTTATGATTCATCATATTTTGCGAGGATGACGCTGGCGGCTTTACCTTGATTTTAAAGACTGCCTTGCGTCCCTGTTTCTGGCCAATACACGGCTGGTGAGCATCTTCCGGGAAAAACAAGGCAAACATTCCGGTTTTGAGATTCAGCCGGCTCCCCTGGTACGGGTCGGTACTCAGCATGATATCCTTTTGAGCGTCCCAGGTGCCAAAGCCTTTGATTTGCTCAATTGGAGCCCATGCGATGGTTTCCTCATGCAGCAGCACCAATTGCAGATCAATATACTCGCGATGCGCTTCCCAGGTGCCTCCTGCGTCCAGGCTGGTGTGCATCAGATTCAGAAAGGCATTGTCACCGCTGATGGCATGACGGCCATCCGGCAGGCTGTCAAGATCAAGTGTCTTCAGCGCTTTGATGACCAGATCTAAGTTAGGGTTTAACCCCAGGTAGAAGTGAAGACGATCCAAGGTGTCCGCAATCATGACGCCTCCTGTTAATTGGTGATTACTTTCGTTTAATATATGTTTTGTGGTGATGTATGTCAATGCGGCATGACAATGGCATTTGGGATATTTTGACCCAACAAAATAGGACTGTTTGGCCCAACAAAATGGGACTGTTTAAATTATTTACTTAGCGAACGAAATATAATATAATAAAAAAGATATGATTCCCGCTGGCGGGAAGAAAAAATGTCAACATGTGTTTGGAAGATGCCGGCGGGTTAAAGATAATTGAAATCATCAGCTAACCGGAAAGATAGAAAGGATGGTTTAATGGAATTGCCTGTGCTGTTTCAACCGGAGAAAACATGTGGGGGTGACATGGTGTTTGTGTAATACACACTAATAACAATGATAGCTGTACGGTATAAACCAAGAATGGAGAAAGGAAGGTCAAAACATGTCAACGCCTGCTAAACCACAAACCGAATCGACGGCACATCCGGAGGAGTTCAATGAGATCACCGATTTTATCGACCGGTATTATGCCGGTCGTAAAGACGCGTTGATTCAAGTTCTGCATGCAGCCCAGGAGATTTATGGCTACCTGCCGCTTGAACTGCAGAAGGTAATAGCGGAGAAGCTTGGTGTTTCACTTGCCAAAGTCGCCGGGGTCGTTTCCTTTTATTCGTTTTTATCTACGAAGCCGCGTGGCAAGCATACGATACGGATCTGCCTTGGAACCGCCTGTTATGTACGCGGCGGCAAAAAACTGGTTGATCATCTAATCAAGAAGCTCGGAATTGAAATAGGTGACACGACGCCTGACCGGCTCTATACGTTTGAAATAGCGCGTTGCATTGGCGCTTGTGGTCTCGCTCCGGCACTGATGGTTGATGACGAAGTTTATAAACAGATGACACCTGCCAAGGTCGACAAACTGCTCGCTGAAATAGAAAAGGAGGAGACGGCATGAAAGAGAAAATTGCTTCAGTTCACGATCTGGAACGGATACGCGATGCGTTTATTGCGGAAGAGAAAGGGTACCGTTACCAGCTTCTCCTATGCGCCGGAGCAGGCTGTGTCTCGTCTGGCTGTGAGAAAGTCTATCAGGCAGCTGAAAAGACTGTGAGAAAGCTCGGATTTTCCAGTCAGGTAAAGCTTTTACGGACAGGTTGTATCGGAACGTGTGCCGTTGGTCCCGTGATGCTGATACTGCCTGATAAAGTGTTTTTCACCGGGCTTGATGAGGCGGTCACGGAAAAAGTGCTCGACTCGTTTCTGACTGACGGAAAAATTCTCACAGAACACACATTTTACGATCATACAAAGGGTTGTCATATCCCGCGCCTCGACGAGATCGACTTTTTTTCCGAGCAGGTCCGAATCGCGTTGCGCAACTGCGGCCGCATCGACTACTCAGACCTGTCCGCTTATATCGCCGGAGGCGGTTATTTTGCCGCTGCCAAAGCGCTTTGCGGCGGTGATCCGGAGAGTGTTGTTACAACAATAGAAAAATCCGGATTGCGCGGCCGGGGCGGCGCGGGGTTTCCGACCGGCATCAAACTCCGCTCGGGGAAGAATGCGAGTGATTCTGTCAAATATCTTGTCTGCAATGCCGACGAGGGCGACCCGGGTGCTTTTATGGATCGGAGTATTATCGAAGGTGATCCTCACACGCTGCTTGAAGGCATGCTCTTATCCGGCTTTGCAATTGGTGCGGAGAGGGGATTTGTTTATGTTCGTGCCGAATACCCGCTTGCGATTGAGCGACTGAAAGCAGCGATCGGGCAGGCAGAGGAAGCCGGACTGCTCGGTGAGAATATATTGGATTCCGGATTTAGTTTTGATGTCGATATCAGAATCGGCGCCGGCGCTTTCGTTTGCGGTGAGGAGACAGCGCTTTTGGCCTCAATCGAAGGCCAGCGCGGCGAGCCGCGGCAAAAACCGCCTTATCCATTCCAGCGCGGCCTTTACGGACATCCGACAATTATCAATAATGTCGAGACGCTTGCGAATATTCCCGTGATTATGGAAAAGGGGAGTGACTGGTACAGGAGCGTTGGTACGGAAGAGGCGCCGGGGACCAAAGTTTTCGCGTTAGCCGGCGATATTATCAATACAGGGATTATTGAAGTCCCGATCGGCATGCCGATCGGAGATATACTGTTCAAGATTGGCGGTGGCGTAACGCCCGGCAAAGCATTCAAGGCGGCGCAGATCGGCGGCCCGTCCGGCGGTTGCGTGACGCAGGACAAACTGAATACGCCGGCTGATTACAAGCAGCTTGAAAAACTTGGAGCTATCATGGGGTCGGGTGGCTTGATTGCCATGGACGAAGATACGTGCATGGTCGATACAGCACGCTATTTCATGGATTTTATCTGCGACGAATCGTGTGGACAGTGCACTGCCTGCCGGGTCGGGACGAAACGCATGCTGGAGATACTCGAGCGTATTACAACCGGTAAAGGTGAGGAGGGCGATATTGATCTCCTCGTTGAACTTGGTGAAGCGGTAGCTGAAGGGTCGATGTGCGGACTCGGCCAGACAGCACCGAACCCGGTATTAAGTACGATACGTTATTTCCGGGATGAATACGAAGAGCATATCAAGAATCACTACTGCCGCGCCGGAGTCTGTCAGGATCTTTTCGTATCACCTTGTGAGAACACCTGCCCGGCAAACATCAATATTCCGGGCTATCTTGCGCTGATCGCGAATGGCCGCTTCCTTGACGCAGATCTATTAATCAGGCGTGAAAACCCGATGCCGTCAGTCTGCGGACGTGTTTGTACGCATCCTTGTGAGCATAAATGCCGTCGCGGAACGGTCGATGAGGCAGTCTCCATTTGTGCATTAAAGCGCTTTGTCGCTGATTATGCCTATGCAAACAGGACGACTCACAGCGACCCTGTCGTGAAGAAGATCGACAGGAAGGTCGGCGTGATCGGCGCTGGCGCGGCTGGACTGACTTGCGCTTACTACCTCGCGCGTAAAGGCTATACGGTTGATGTTTACGAGATGAATCATGTCGCTGGCGGTGTGCTGGCTTACGGCATACCGGAATATCGTTTGCCGAGTACGGTTCTGCGCCGTGAAATTGAGGAGATGCAGCGCTCAGGATTCCAGCTTCACTTGAATAAGGAAGTCGGCAAAGACATTGATTTTGAGACACTTCGAAAGGAAACGGACGCCGTCTTCGTCGCAATCGGCACACAATTTCCCCAGAAGATCAATATTCCCGGCGAAGATCTGGAAGGCGTGCTGCCCGGCATCGAATTTCTTAAGGAAGTGAAACTATACGGCAATGTTCGTTTCGATGGAAAAAAAGTTGCCGTAATCGGCGGAGGCAATACGGCGGTCGATGCGGCCCGAACGGCAATTCGACTTGGCGCGTCTTCAGTTACGATCCTCTATCGCCGAACCGAGGCGCAAATGCCGGCCTATCGTGAGGAAGTCGAGGAGGCGATCAGGGAAGGTGTCAAGGTCAAGGAACTTGTTTCCCCGCTGCGCTTTATCGCGTCTGAAGATGACGGAAGGCTTAGTGCAATCGAATGCATGCGCCGTACGCTGACAAATTTTGATCGCCAGGGGAGGAGAAACACAGTCGAAATTCCCGAGAGTAATTTTATTTTTGATGTTGACGTCGCAATTGTAGCTATCAGCCAAAATGCCGACTTGCCGTTTATAAAAAAAGAAGATGTCAGCATGACGCCCTGGGGCACGTTTATTGTTGATCCCGACACACAGATGACGACGATCGACGGTGTCTTTGCCGGAGGTGATATCGTTCGTGGCCCGCACGAAGTCATCACTGCAATTGCCGATGGCAAACACGCCGCAAGTGCGATTGACCGCTATCTCGGTGGAAACGGAGAACTGAACAAAGGGCCTGAGATTGAGATTCCGGAGATCAAAGACGATGATGACATTGACTCGATCGGGCGTTTCCCGGAAGATTTTCTCCCGCTCGAGAAACGGACAGGATCGTTTGCTGAAGTAAATCTTGGCTTCCATAAATTGAACGCAATGGCAGAAGCTATGCGTTGTCTGCACTGTGATCGGAGGTAATGTATGCTCACACTAACAATAAACGGCCGTACTGTCCAGGCAACAGAAGGATCGACGATTCTTGAAGCGGCTGAACAAAACAATATTCATATCCCGACGCTTTGTTACCTGAAGGGAAAGCATCAGGCTGGTGCCTGTCGGATTTGTCTTGTTGAAGTAAAGGGCGCGAAAACGCTCCAAGCTTCCTGCATTACACAGGCCCGGGAAGGGATGGTTGTCCTGACGAACAGTGAGCGTGTGCGCCGGACAAGAAAAATTATGTACGCACTCTTGATGTCCGACCATGACAGCGATTGCCTGTTCTGCCGGCGTAATCAGGACTGTGAGTTGCAGGCGCTCGGGCGCACGCTCGGCATCACTGAGTCGCGCTTTGCCGGCGAGCGGTCCCTGGCTCCGTTGGACCGCACAGCCGCGATTACACGCGACATGTCAAAATGCATTCTCTGCCGCCGATGTGTTACTGCATGTGCTGAAGTACAGGCTGCCGGCGTACTCAATGCTCAAAACCGGGGCTTTGACACGGTTATCGGGCCGGCTGGCGATCTTTTGCTCGATGAGGTTGCTTGCGCCTACTGCGGGCAGTGTGTTTCTGTTTGCCCGACCGGAGCGCTGACGGAAACTGATTCGCTCGCACCTGTTATTGATGCGCTGAACGATCCTCAGAAACGTGTTGTTGTTCAGGTCGCGCCTGCTGTTAGGGTCGCGATCGGCGAGGAATTCGGATACCCGGCGGGGACAAGGATGACAGGAAAACTCGCAGCTTCGCTCAGGGAAATAGGCTTTGATGATGTTTTTGACACGAACTTCGCAGCTGACCTTACGATTCTTGAGGAAGGGACAGAGTTTTTAGCCCGCGTTTCTTCATTTCTAAACGGAGGCGATGTAAAGCTCCCGATGGTAACGAGTTGCAGCCCTGGTTGGATCAAATACATCGAAAACCATTATCCTGAATTGCTTTCACACTTATCGACCTGCAAGTCGCCACAGATGATGCTCGGTGCGCTTGTAAAATCGTTCTATGCTGAAAAAATAGGCGTCGATCCCGCTTCATTATTTGTAGTCTCAGTGATGCCATGTACTGCGAAAAAATTCGAGATTACGCGTGAGGAGATGGATATTGACGGGTTGAAGAATGTTGATGCGATTTTAACAACAAGAGAGCTCGCTGCCTTAATCCGTCAGTTTGGCATCCCCTTCCGCGAACTCGAAGACAGCGAATTCGACCGGCCGCTTGGCTTGTCAACAGGCGCCGCAGATATATTCGGTGTTACCGGCGGTGTAATGGAAGCCGCACTTCGAACGGTATACGAAGTTGTCACTGGCAGGGAATTCCCGTTTGAAGGGTTGCGATTAAAGGCAATTGAAGGGTTCGATCAGATCAAAACGGCGACGCTGACGATCAAAGATCCCTTGCCCGCCTATCAGATGTTAGACGGACTTGAAGTGAAGATTGCGGTGACGAGCGGCCTTGATGGCGCGAGAAAACTTGTTGAAGAGATACAGGCGGGAACTTCGCCTTATCACTTTATCGAAGTGATGGGTTGCCCTGGCGGTTGTATCGTCGGAGGCGGGCAGCCGCGTAGCCATGATCCCTTGATCAAAGAGAAGCGCATGCAAGCAATCTTCAGTGAAGATGAGAGCAAGACTCTCAGAAAATCACATGAAAACCCCGATCTGATTGCCTTATACGATACGTATCTCGGCGAACCGAACAGTGACGTTGCACATAAGCTATTGCACACGCATTACGTGCCGCGCGGGTTGTATAACGAGCTTTTGATACAAAAGAAAGCATGAGCGAAACAGTCGGTTGCGTACTCAATCTCATAGTATTCTTTTATGTATGAATGTTCCGCCAAATCAGCCTACAGTCACGCTCGTTACTTTATAATATAGATTTAACAGCGTGACTGTAGGCGATCAAAAAGACAGTTGCTGTGAGGCAGCTGCCTTTTTGCTGTAAACAAAAAAGGGAAGCTAATCAGGCTTTATTGTCGAGGTATCCTTTGGTACTTCTTCGATTTTTTCCAGCAGCTTCTCGATTTCAAGAATGCCCTTTTTGAGCGCTTCCTCTTGGCTTGCTCCTCGCAGATGTATCAATAGTGTTGTGCGTTTGCCTGACTGAAGCGACATGCTGGTGCCAATGCTGCTCAACGCGGTGTATAGCTTGACCGGATCAACAGCGAACTGAGGATTGAAGCGCAACACCAGTGCATCCCGGTTATAGCGCACCTGATCAGCGCCCAAGGTGTTGGCCAGCGCGCGTAGCCGCGCGATTGCTATCAGGTTCATAACCGGTTTATCCGGCTCTCCAAAACGGTCTATCAGATCGGCAATCATTTTGCTTTCGTCATCACGGCTGCGAATCATTGAGATGCGTTTATAAATCTCAATGCGCTGAGCTTCGCCGCGGACATAACTCTCAGGCAGGAAGGCGTTTACATGCAGATCCACACGGGTTTCCAGCTCGCTTTGGCGCAGCGCGGACGGATCGCCCTGAGCCTCACGGATTGCCTCCTCGATCATCTTGACATACATGTCATAGCCCACTGTCGCTACCT
>JAAYBH010000316.1 GCA_012718935.1 Clostridiales bacterium | reverse complement strand
GCCAGGACATCGGGTCTTACGGGCGCCTTAAGCCAGCACTTCCTTGCTCCTGCAAAGTTCCCTGCAACGACACGCCGCATGATACCCCTGACATCTGTCGGTTCTCCCTTTGTGCAGGACGGGTGCTCACACAGTCTGCAGCGCATAGCTTCGCACATCACCGCACGCGCCGGTTCATCATAGGCTTCAAACAGTCTGTCTGCCGTGAACGGTTTGTCCACGATACGGACATAGTTCTGCATTCCTTTTCGATATGTATAAGGTTCTTTTCCCAGCTTTTTGAGAAGGGCGTTGGCTGCCGAGAGCCCCGAGGTCGTCACAGTGGGCGTCCCGGTTCCCATAACGGTGGACTCTCCGCAGCAGAAAAGGTTGTCCCATTCCGTTCTTGTATGTAGCCTTCGGAACATATGCTGCCCCAGCATCTGCTTGGGGCCGGCCACAGCGCCGCCGTTTTTAAGTGTGTACCGTTCGATCGTACGCGGAGTTGCGACTTCCGCATATCGAACAGACTGTGCAAAGCCCGGAAACCGCTTATCCAAAACAGCAATCAGCCGCTCTTGTTCCATCTGTTTCTTGCTTTTGTAATCGGGCTCTTCTGTATCCCAACTTTCAAAGGTCGGGCCGATGGCAACGACGGTATGCTCGTCTTCACCGCAAAGCGTTCTGTCGTCGATACTCAGAATATATGCAGTGACTTCGCTTTCGTCGAGCCTGTCGGGCGTACCAACCAGCATCTCAATTGGCGCTATGTACTCAGGAATAACCTCTCGGTCGACAACAGCGTAAAGTACTACGCTTGGGTATGTCGGAACCTGGCTTAATGCCCAACTAATGCGATTTTCTGACGTAAAGACGGAACTAATCAATTTGCCGTATAAGTTCCATACGGTACCCGAATAGATGATATACGGGGCTTTTATTTTCTCACCGTTGTCCAGCAACACGCCGGCTGGCTTGTTGTTTTCAAAAAAAATCGAGACTGTTTCATGCTCCAGCAGCATGTCTCCGCCGTTCTCCTCGATCACCTTTTCGAGTTTACCCGGAAGAAACAGCGTAGAGCCAGCCGGGTAATAGCTGCCGCCCACATGGTTGTCTACAAACATCACCGCCGCCAATACAGCTGGCGATTCTTCAACTGTCGTATAGCAATAGGTGGACGTCAGCTTGTCAAAGAACTTAAAAATCTCAGGGTCACTAAAGTATCTGTCAAGCAAGTGCTTCGCGCTTTTATTCAAAAGGCCTAGGAAACGGACATATGAAACAGGATGCTTGAACATGCTTTTTAACGCATTTCCGGGCGCTGTTTCATCCGCGGTCATGTAGCTGGGCGTTTCCACCATGACATGTCGGTACATGATCAGCATATCGCGGTAGAAACGGCGAATGCCGTCTTGCTCCGAAGGAAAAACCTCGACAAGCTCTTCGACGAACTGATCGATATCCGCCCAAAATCGAATTCTTCTGCCCTCGAAATTGACGCAATAAAGAAGCTCGTGACGAATCATATCGATGGGCTCTTCAAGGCAGTTAAAGACAAAACGGTGTGCGTTGAAACCGTTCTCGCCAAAGCCGTACAGCATGGCCGCACCTTGATCAAACGTCACGTTGCCGCGCTTGAATACACCGCAGGAACCGCCGGGGTTGTAGCTTTTATCGATAACAGCGACTTTAAGCTTGCGCTTGGCCAGAAGGCTGCCTGCAGTCAGGCCGGAAAGCCCTCCGCCGATAATGATGACGTCGTATTCCAAAAATGCTCCCCCTAAAATAACTCTATATATTGCGATTATTGCGCGGGTAAGCTGTCTGTCATCTTGAAAACGCCTCAGGATTTATAGAGATAATATCCATTTAACAGATAAGCCTCATGATATTTCAGAGCCAGCCGCAGCAGATAATTCTTAATGGATAGGACACCCGACTCGCTGGAGCCGGCTTTCGCCATTAAGCTCTGAAACTGCTTTTTCTCAGGCTCTGAAGCTTTGTCCTTAAAATATCCCCAGACATGCTGAGCCGCGTTAACGGCGTTGCCGGCAGCAATCGGCATGCTATACGACTTCTCGATCATGCGGTACATTTCTACGGCTGGATAAGTGCTTTTATTCCGCAGCAGCTGCCGGATTGCCTGATAAGCATTTGGTGACCTCTCCAGGACACCATATTTATAACGAGCCCACTCGGCTTCCAGAGCATTTATTCCTCTGTTCGACACACAGTTGATGCATTTTAGCGCAGATATGTTTTTATCCTTGACCTCCAGCATGATATCGATGTCCCTATCGGAAAGCTGCCGGTAGAATTCCAGAAATCGATCGATATATATGGTCTCCGAATGCGCACCTGGTTTCTTTTGACTGTGTTGCTGCGCATAATGAATCTTCTGCAAACCATCCCGCTTTCTCCACGTCCCGGAACATCGTCTGATCCAGTCGATATCGGTGCTGTCCGTATCTGCCGGATTCACGGCATTATGTAGATTATCGTAAACCACAGGGATTTCGGCGGAATACGCAGCCTCAAGAACCTCTTGAATGTTAAACAGCGTGTCGTCATTTTCCAAAACCAACCGGCTGTGCACGGCAAGCGCCAGCTCTTTACAGCGGGAAACAAATCTGGCAATGGCTTGTTTTTTATTGCCGTAAGCGCCGCCCAAATGGAGGACGATTTTATGCTCAGACGCAAGTCCCATGGAATCAAGGATCGTTGTGTGATAATCAAGGTCCAGAACAGCGCGCTCTGCGACAGAAGCATCCGGGGAATTCAGCACCGTATACTGGCCGGGATGCATGGAAACCCGCAAACCCCCGGCAATGATTCTTTCTCCGATCGACTTAAGCTTTGCAGCATACACCCGCTGCCAAGACGTCCCGCTTGCAATACTCGAACCAAACGGTATCAGATCGGAAGAAATGCGGTAAATCCTGATGCCGTTACGTATGTTATAATCCACCGCTGTTTCGAGTGAATTTAGATTATGCCCAATCAATGACAGAAGGTGTTCTTCGGTTGCATTCTTTAATGTACAGCTCTTGATATCGCTCCCAGGCAGTGCGATTGAATGGCAGGCGTATCCAATACTCATTAGCTGTCCTTGTCTAAACGGGATGCGCAAATACCGTCCCAGTAGGCGAATGCAGCTTTTATGATTTCTCTTTTTTTATCCAAGTTACGTCACCGCCTCCTGCTAACGAGTATTAGTTAGTAGAATGTTACATTAAGAGAACTTTCCTGTCAATGCTTTTTAGATCGGAATGCGTTATATGTAGTCATGTAAAAGTTGTAGAAACTCATCATATATTCTTGATCATCAAATGTTAGTGGCGTATAATTTATATAAATGAAATTAAGTTTTAGGTAATACATCAAAAGAATATTACAATACCTGGGGGAGAGCGTAATAATGAATAAAATTAAGATACTGGCGATTGTCGGTTCCCTTCGAAAAGAATCCTATAATCGTCAATTGGCCTTAAACGCTAAAGCTATTATTGGAGACCGGGCTGACTTTATGCTGCTGGAATATCAGGACGTTCCCTTGATGAACCAGGATATTGAATATCCTGCGCCTGAAGCTGTTAAGCGTGTCCGTGACGCGGTGCGGTCTGCAGACGGCATATGGTTTTTTACACCTGAGTACAATCACTTTTTCCCCGGTGTTCTGAAAAATCTGATCGACTGGCTTTCCCGGTCAGTAAGCGACAGTGAGCCGCAGGTTCTTGCCGGGAAGCCCGCCGCAATCAGCGGGATCTCGCCAGGCATGTCCGGAACAGGGCTTGCTCAAGACCATTTGGTGACACTCATCAGTTTTTTGAATATGGAAGTTATGAACGTGCCGCGGTTAACAATCCCCAATGCCAGGCAGCAGCTTGACAGTCAAGGTAAGCTGACACTTACAACAAGCTATCCCTATCTGGAAAAGCAGGTGAATGCGTTTATCGATTTTATTCAGACAAGACGTGCATAAATAACGTACACCCCTATCTCAATGTGTTATACATTAGGATAGGGGTGTGCTTTACATTTTTCTGATAAAAAACGGTTGGCTTACTACCGGATAGGCGCTACTTCGGTTCCTGGTAGAACTCATCGGCAAGGTCACCGAATCCACCCCAGGTC
>JAAYBH010000315.1 GCA_012718935.1 Clostridiales bacterium | reverse complement strand
GACGCCATGCTCCTGCCGGAGCAGATCACCCATGTCCTGTCGTTTCTGATCTCCTGCCGGCGGATGAAGCTGTACCTGAAAAAAGCGGAGCTCGGCGGCACGGACGTCGCGTATTACGGTGCTGCCCTCGATCCGCTGGACGATTTGGCCGAGGAGCTTGATCGGTGCATCGTAAACGGCGCCGTGGACGACAAGGCGTCGCCGGCACTGTCCGACATCCGAAGGCGGATCGGGTATATGAAGGAACAGATCAAGCAGAAGCTGGACGCACTGCTCAAGAGAAACAGGGACTGGTTTTCCGAGAGCTTCGTCTCCGTCCGGAACGGGCGTTATACCCTCCCCGTCAAACGGGAGCACAAAAACAATGTGCCCGGTACGCTCGTCGACCTGTCCCACACCGGCGGTACGTGCTTTATCGAGCCGGCCTCGGTGGGCAGGCTGAATACGGAGCTGGGTGAGCTGCTTGTTCACGAGGACAGCGAAATGCGGCGTATCCTCTATATGCTGACGGCTTTGATCGGCGATTTTATCCCGCAGCTGAGGCGGAACATCGAGACCCTTGAGACGCTGGATTTCCTGTTCGCAAAGGGCAAACTCAGCATCAAAATGAAGGCCTCGCCCGTTGCCCTCAATGCCGGCCGGCAGACGCGCCTCGTCTCCGCGCGCCACCCGCAGCTTGATGAGGAGGCCGCCGTTCCGCTGGATTTCGAGATCGGCGGCCGCAATGTCATCACTGGTGATAACGTTATCACCGGCGTCATTGTCACAGGCCCGAATATGGGCGGCAAAACAGTTACCCTCAAAACGGTCGGGCTTCTGTCTCTGATGGCTCAAAGCGGCCTGCATATCCCGGCGGAACCGAGCAGTACGATATGTATGAGCAATCTCGTCCTCTGTGACATCGGCGACGGGCAGAGCATCGCGGAAAACCTTTCCACCTTTTCGTCCCACATGAAAAACATCATTGAGGTTCTCGAAAAGGCCGACGACGAATCTCTGGTCCTGCTGGATGAGCTCGGTTCCGGCACCGACCCGGCGGAGGGAATGGGATTGGCAGTGGCGATCCTCGATGCGCTGTGTGAAAAAAAGTGCCTGTTCGTCGTCACGACCCATTACCCGGAAATCAAGGAGTACGCCGCGAAAAAGCCGGGGATCATCAACGCCCGGATGGCCTTCGACAGGGAGAGCCTGCTCCCCCTCTACCGGCTTGAGCTGGGCGAAGCGGGGGAGAGCTGCGCGCTGTACATCGCCGAGCGGCTGGGTATGCCGAAGGATATATTGCGCCGCGCCCATGAGGCGGCGTACGGGAGGCAGCGCGAGACAAAAAGCGTGCCCGTTGAAGCCCCGCCGCCGGCGGTGACAGCCGCGGCCGCGAGGATCGTCAAAGCGCCGGAGCAGAAGCCGAGGACGGTTCTGCGCAGCGAGACCTTCAATATAGGCGACAGCGTCATCGTCTATCCCCAAAGGGAAATCGGTCTCATTTACAAGCGGGCAAACGAGCGGGGGGAGCTCGGCGTCCAGATCAGGGGCATCAAAAAGCTTTTAAGTCACAAGCGCGTCAAGCTGCACGTGCCAGCCAGCGAGCTCTACCCTGACGATTACGATTTCTCCATCGTCTTCGACACGGTGGCCAATAGAAAAGCCCGCCACATTCTCAACAAGCGCCACGAGGAGGGGACCGTTGTCGTCATTAAAGAAGGGGAAGAAAGTATATAACCGTAGGGGCCGCCGCCTTCGGCAGCCCTTTCCCGCCGGGTGCCGCGTGCGGGCCGCCCAGGGGTGCGGCTCCTACGGTCAAGGAGCAGTCTTATTACAAATACTTCTTGCATTCCTCGATGTTTTTTTCCTCGATGTTCAGAAGGGTGCCGGCCAGATCGATGACATCCTTGTCCGCCGTCATCTGGTATTCGTTGATTTTCCGTGTAATGTCGATAACACCCATGGTACTACCCTCTATGATCATCTCGGATAAGTGGGACGGCTTTTTGTTCGCCAGCGTGTTAAGGTTGATTGAAAGGTAGGCGGATGCCTTCGTCAGGGGACTTAAGTCTTTCGCGTTTTTGTGCCGCGCTTTCAGCTTTTGTGCCGATATATTGTTGACCGCGTTGTATTCGCTGAACTGTGACTGCAGCAGCAGCTGAAAGCCGGGGTCGTTCGTCACGCCGATAAGCTGCCGGAGCGTATCCTTGCCCATTTCTGAATTCTGGTGGATATACGTCAGAAGCTCACTGTTTGAATCCATCATTTAAGCACCTCCAAAGCGGTTAAATTCGCTTAATAGTATGCGCAGTTTGCCGCCGCTCATCCGCTGGCCCGGATTCGATTTCTGCTCTTCGCCCGCGCTGTCATTCCCGCCTTCGCGGGAATGACACGGGAGACGCCGTTAACCGGTACTTGAAAGAAGCTGCCGCGCTCAGGGTCAGGCGACCCGGGGCGCGGCAGCTCTTTGGCAGGTGTTTTTATATCCTGTTTTCGTTTCTGGAAATGATGTCGTTTTGCAGGTCGCGGCCCAGTTCGACAAAGTAGGCGGAGTAGCCTGCGATTCTTACGACCAGGTCCCGGTATTCGGTGGGGGCTTTTTGGGCGGCGCGGAGGGTTTCGGTGTCGACGACGTTGTATTGGACTTCCATGCCGCCGCTTTCGAAGTAGGCCTTCGTCATGTCCCGGAGCTTCGCGACGCCGTCCTCACGGGAGAGAACCGTCGGATGCATCCTCAGGTTCAGAGCGATGCCGCCGGAGAAGTGGTGGTGGTCGAAGCAGCAGGAGGAGGCGAAGACGGCGGTGGGGCCGTTGGAGTCCCGTGACTGGGCGGGGGACATGGCGTCGGCCAGGGGTTCGCCGGTTTTCCTCCCGTCGGGGGTGGCAAACGTCGTCCAGCCCTGGGCGATGTGGTCGGAAGCGCCGTAGAGGCCGGCGCCGTATTTTTTAGCACGGACGCTGTAGCACTCGCCGCAGATGTCGTAATAGAGATCGACGCACCATTTGAGCTCCTCGTCCACATAGGGGTCGGCATTGCCGTAATGGGGCACCTCGTTCAAAATCTGCTGGCGGAGAGGCTCGAAGCCCTCCCAGTTGGTGATCCACGCGTCGTAGAGCTCCTTTGTCGTGCACTTTTTCTTGTCAAAGCACATGTACTTGATGGTGGACAGGGAGTCGGCCAGGGTGGCAAGGCCCGTGGCGGTGCCGCCGTAGCCGTTGTACTTGCAGCCGCCGGCGGTGCAGTCCATACCCTTTTCCATACAGCCCTCCATGGAGACGGAGAGCATCGGCTGGGTCAGGTGGTAGTAGCTGATGTACTCGGCGTAGTTGTTCATGGTGATGTACAGCTTCTGGATGTAGCGGCCCAGCTTCTCGACGGCGTCGCGGACCTGTTCGATCGAGGTCATATTGTACAGATAATCCGTCGTGACGGACGATTGCTGGCCGTTCCAGGGATTGATGCCGTTGTTGATGGCCATGTTGAAGATGGATCCCCACATGACGGTGGCGTGGGGTGGGAAAATACCGTTGCCGGCGGGAAAATCCCGGCCGCAGCCGACAATCTCCTGACAGCCGATGATGCCGTAATCCCGGGCGTCATGCAGAGAAAAGCCGCGTTCGGCCATCACCGTCGGGATGATGACCTCGTCGTTCTGGTACAGAGGCAGGCCGCCCACCAGCTTGGAGGTGGCGATGGCGCAGTCCCAGAGTTCGTCGGGGCTGTTTTTATTAAAGCGCAGGGAAATTGTCGGGTCATGGAGCTTCAGCCGGCCCACCGTTTCCAGAGCCATATAGGTGACGGGGTTGGTAGCGTCCTCGCCGGTGTCGGGGTCGACGCCGCCCAGGGTTGTGTGCTGGTATGTGTTGCCGATACCGGTGATGGTGACGATTTTCGCCGGCGCCGCGCCGTAGAAGCAGTTGGCCTTCAGGAAAAACGCGTCCACGATCTCCTGGGCCTGGTCCAGGGTGAGCCGGCCCTCGTCCAGATCCCTCTTCAGGTACGGCCAGGTGTACTGGTCGAAGCGGCCCAGGGAGGGCGAGGGGATGAGCGTCTCCAGCGTGATGAGAAGCTGGTACATGATGACGCCCTGGCAGGCTTCCCAGAAATTCCTGGCGGGATTTTCAGAGAGGTTCAAAAGGCCGTCCGCCATGAATTCCAGCTCTTTTTTGCGCTCGGAGTCCTTGCATTCGGCGGCTTTTTGAGATACGGCGTCCGCATAACGCCTTACAAAAATCATCGCCGACTCGGCTGAAATCTGAGCCGATTTATAGAACATATACTTATTGACGTCGTCGCCCATCAGATTCCCGCGGTGGGCGTCGATCCAATCCGTGGCCTCCTTCCAGAGGGCCTTATAGCCGACCTTTAATATCTTGGGATAACCAGCAATCAGGTGCCCGGCGGACAGGCCGATGAGACCCATGCCGCTGCGTTCGTCGTAGCTGCCGACACCGAGGCGGGACAGTTCGTCAAAGCCCTCGGGCTGCCAGGCGTCGGCGGCCGCGCCGATGGTCCGTCCGTTCCAGTAGTCCCGGATCGATTCCAGCGCCGCGCAGTCCTCTTCACTGATGCTGACCCGTATTTCCTCGTTGTCCGGATTATGCCACAGGCCGTCATCTCGCTTTGACCAGCCGCCGCTCCGGACGGCGTCGGTGATCCAGTCACTCATCCTGCCCCACTCGGGGTAGGCGGGGCTGGAGAAG
>JAAYBH010000314.1 GCA_012718935.1 Clostridiales bacterium | reverse complement strand
GCCGTTTTGTGGAGTTCACCTGAGACTGATACTTGTCGACCCGGTTGAGCGCTTTATTGGCTTCCGATAAAAACTTGCTGTTCATCATCGAATTTGTGATCCTCAAGTTAAACTCCTCCTTTGCGATAAACTGACTTTTGTTACCTGCCTGTGATGCCCATATTGTTGATCATCGTATTGAGCATCTCGTCAAGCACGGAAATAATCCTGGCCGCGGCGTTATAGGATTGCTGGAAAATGATAAGATTCGTCGCCTCCTCGTCAAGAGATACCGACGAGAGTGATTTCCGCTGTGTATCCACGCTGACAAGAAGCGAGTTCTTCGTGCTCATAATGCTCTGGCATGTATTCGCTGCGATTCCCAGGCTGCCCACGATGCTGTTCATCTTGTCGTAATAGCTGCTTTTGATCAGATCCTTAAAAAGGTCATTGGCAATATAGTTGTTACCGGACTGCGTTGAGTCATCGGTCAGAATAATTTTACTTGATGACCCGGCAATGTTATAGGGGCTCTCAAGCACCTCATTGCTTAAGGTAAAGTTGCCGGCCGTGACCTTAAAATATTGATATTCAATGGTGCCGTTGTTGTCGTAAGACGGGACATTGAACAGGTTGATGCCCTGCAGGCTGGAATTGTCACCGTCTGGGTATGTCCAGCCTCTGCGGCTAATCGTGTTCAGATTCTCCGCCATTTCCCTGACAAAAATGTTGAGCTGGTCCATATAGTACGGGATACCGGGGCTCAGGGGGCTGTTGCTCGTAATCATTTCCATATTGGAATAAAGCTGCCCGCCAGTAACCGCACCCCCGAAGTCCAGTGTTTCTATAACATCGTCAGTCGCCGGGTCGTCAAGCGTCAGCCTGTTGCGGTTGAATTCGACCCAGGCTGTCAGGTCTATGTCCGCCGCGTCCTTGAACGACATTGTTACACCGGCCTCCGTCACGAGTTCAACGCCGCCGATACTCACGGTCCATATACTGTTAGGGTCGGTGGGATTAGCTTGCTCAATCTTGAAATCGGCGTACTGCCTGAGAGAATTAAAAAGATCCTCAAGCTCAAGATCCGCAAGCACAGGGTTGGTAGGATCTGTATTATGCAAAACGATAGCGTCTAATAAGCCGTCGATAGCGGTAACATAATCACCATTATCCGCCATGCTGTCGACGGTAATTTTGTTGACCGTTTTCCCCTCGACAAGCGGCAGCCCGCCGATTTTGACGTCTATCATATTGTCATTTTTTTCGTTCCAGCTATATGTAATATTAACGTAACCGGATAGCTCGTCCAGAAGCAGATTCCTCTCATCGTTCAGGTCATTGGCCGTGCCGCCCGTCTGGACGGCGCCGGCAATGGATTCGTTCAGCTGCGCGATCTTCTCCGCGATTGAATTTATCTTCTGTGCGACGGTATTGATACTGTCGTTCTGCTCATGCCAGAGGCTTTCCATCTCCTCGTATACGTTATTGAAGCTCTGGGTCATGCTCAGTGCCTGCTGCTGGACATTCGTCCTGAATTCCTTGCTGGAAGTGTCTCCGGCAAATGTATTGAGCGCCGAAAAGAAATTCTTGATGGACGATTTGATGGTGCCGCTATCCTTCAACTCGTTATACAGACCTGTCAGATATGTCAGGGATTCGTCCCGCTTGGCCGTATAATTGTAGCCTGCGTTGAGGCTGCGGTACTGCTGGTCCAGATACTCACTTCTGATCTGCTGTATACCGGTCGCTTCAACGCCCTGTCCGACAGCCGTTTTGCTCAGCTGCGCGATCAGGTATTCTGATATGGGGGGTTCTTTGGCCGATGTCAGCATTCTTTGACGCGTATAACCCTCTGTATTGACGTTGGCGATATTCTGCTCCGTGACGTTAAGCTGCTGCATCGCAACGGAGAGTCCGGATTTCGCAGACTCGAAAAGACCAAATGTTGAAGCCATACTGTCCGTCCCTTCCGCCGCTGCCCAGCGGCTTGTTTTACTCAAACGTTTCGTCATATTAGGACATATGATAAAACGGATATAGTCCAAGTCAGGCTGCGCGGTTACGCAGCGGTGTGAGCCCTCAAATATGAAGGTCAAGCAGGTTCATATCGCCTGCCTCGTCTTTTTTGCTCCCCTGAATGTCATAGGTATGATTCCTCTTCTTGGGAACGTAAAGCAGATTGATCATATAATCTGTAAACCCGATCCGCAGCTGAAGCTGCTGTCCCAGCCTGTCGTTCAGGCGTGATAAGTTCTCCGCTGCGTCCAGGAGGCTGTTTCTAAGCTCGGAGAGGCGCTCCCGCATCGTGCTTTCGGAGAGCTTCTCAATAATATCATTCAGTGTGATTTCACTTTGAAAAATGCCGATGGCTTGTGACAGAGCATCGGCGCAATTCTTTCTATCTTTCTCTGTCCGGTTTAATGCGGCAATGATCTCCTCTTCTTTTTCAGTCATGCTCCGCAGTCCCTCAATGTCGCCGGCTTCCAGAAGCGCTTCTTTTTCTCCGGAAATCTCGGTGAGTTCGCCGATCAGGCCCAAGGCCTTCGTCATATTTGCGCAGAGTTCCTCCGAAGCAATTTGAACTGCTTCCATTCATATTCTCCCTGGTCTCAGATGTGGGTCGGGATGCCGCTCATGATACCGCTGACGACATCACCCGTCGGTACCTTGTAAGAATTGTCATTCATTCTGGCAATAATATCGGCAACCTTCGCTTCTTCCGTCTTGCCCGAAGTCTCTAAGGAATCCTTTGCGGCTTTCAAAAGCGCGGCAAATTTCTGAGCGCCTTCCGACAGCTCGACGCTGTCCGAAATATCGGCTTTAACCGGACTCCTGACAGGCTTGTTGTTGACGTTGTTAATATACTTAGAAATCGCATCGTTCTGGCTTACTGAATTAATCTTCATCTTTCATCACCTATCTCCTGTAAATTTATGGTACGATTTCGGCGTGTTTTTATCCTCGGGCTTTTTGCCGGCTTTCGGTTGCTCGTTTTTCCTGGAGGTCAGTTTCTCCGCCACAATCCTGGCCATGCACTGCTCGCAAACGGCGCTGCCCGAGGTCTCTTTACCGCAGGCACGGCATCTCGAAGCGCCGCCCGGCTTGTTGGCAACTTCAATTCTTCCTTTTTTGATGAGGTAGTTCAGGATCTTGTCAGAAACCTCGGTATCCTCAATAATACTGATATAATCACAATTATTCGGATTTTGATACATATATTTTCTGACGATTGTGTATGTTTCATCCACTTTTTTAACACAGACGGAGCAAATTTTGCCGATCGCGTCGTTAAACGGTTTTCCGCATATTTCACATGCGCTGATTGCCATGATTTTACCTCCAAATTAGCGTGACGTCAATCTAGTGCATATTATTCGCAAGCCCCATCATATCGTCCGACGTCGTCAGCGCCCTGCTTGCCAGGGAGTACGCTCTCTGGGACCGTATGAGGAGGGTGAGCTCCTGCGCCAGATCGACATTGGAGTTCTCCAGCTTCCCCTGCACGATAACGGAGTTTCCGTCATTCTCCGAAGCGCCGGAGGCGGCTGTTTCCGAATAGCACGTATCGCCCGAGGGCATCAGTCCGCCGGGATTTGAAAAACGGAAGAGGCCGATCGTCCCGTATTCGCCGTCAAGGGTACTGATGGAGCCCTTATCTGATATGGAGAACTCGGTATTGCTCTCCGGCATCATGATCCTGTTGCCGCCGTCGTCCAGGACAAAATACCCCTGGGCTGTTACCAGGTAGCTGACATCATCAATGGCAGCCGTTTTGAAGCTGCCGCTTCGCGTATACAGCACTTCGCCGTTTTCCTTCTGGACCTGAAAAAAGCCATCTCCTTCGATGAAGAAATCAAGCGGTATTCCGGTATCCATCCCGATGCCCTGCCTGAAATCAATATTCGTAGCGTCAAGGTTGACACCGCAGCCGCCCAGCAGATTGTTTTCCACATCATTGTCCAGGACCGGATTATCCATTGTGCTGTATAAGGAATCCTTGAAATCCACACGCGTCGACTTATAACCCGGCGTGCTCACGTTGGCGATATTGGAAGCCAGGGTGTCCAGCCTTTTCTGCTGGCTTGAGAGGCCCGATGCCGCTGTAAAAAGTGACTGCATGCTTCTAACCTCCTACTCTGCCAAGGCTGACGGCGTGCTCAAGCGTTTTATCGGTCATGTTGACAATTCTCTGGCTGGCTTCATATTTCCTGTAGACCGAAATCATGTCGACCATCTCATCGGAAATATTGACATTCGAGCCTTCCAGCATCCCCTGCCTGACCACCGTATCCCACGACTGGACCGGCACCGCGTCGCCGTATATGGAATACAGATTGTTCCCCGCCTTGCGAAGAATGGTTGCATCCGCAAAGGCCGCAATATTCAGAATATCCGGTGCGGCCATGCTGCCCGTCACCTCGCCGGCCGCCGATACGGAAAATGCCGCAGAGCCGACATAAATCCTGCCGTTTTGTCCGAGCACATAGCCGCCGTCCTGCGTCACAAGATAACCCTCGCTGTTGACGCTGAAATTCCCGCTCTTTGTGTAGCGGAGCTGTCCGCCGGCTGTCTCAATGGTAAAAAACCCGTCTCCCACGAGCGCCAGATCCGTATTTTTGTCTGTCTGCTCCAGTGGGCCGGTTGCGAAATCAGTGATGAGCTCATCCACATGCGTGCCGTAAGTATACCCGCCGACGGCGTTAGAGCCAAGTATGCTGATGCTCGGGTCATTGATCCTGTTCAGCATCACCTCGTCAAACGTGGACGTTATGAGGCTGTCCGTCTTATAGCCTGTTGTTTCGGCGTTGACAACATTATTTGTCAAGATATCCATTTTTCTTCTCTGGACATTCATACCTGTTGCCGCAGTATAAAGACCGCGAACCATAAGCTTACCTCCCGGTATGACGGCGGATTAAAACCGACCGGCAGCCGTGGCCGGAACTGATATAACCCACATCATACATATCGTTATTTTTCTATAATTGTATAATAATAATCTGAAATTTTTTTCGTATTTCGTTAAAACATACAATCAACACTCTGTCATACATGTGCTTTTTGTCTTTTTCGGATATCAATGATATCCATATTTTGTTATTCCTCCAGCGCCATCCTCATTTCCAGCAGGATTCTTGAATGGATCTGCGACACGCGCGATTCGGATATCTGTAATATCCTGGCTATGCTTTTCATGGTCAGACCTTCATAATAATGGAGCGTGATCACCAATTTCTCTCTTTCCGGCAGCGAATCCACAAGCTTTTTCAGGGCTTCGGACATAACCTCGTTTTCGATTTTCTGGTAAGGATCATTCTTTGCCGGCTCAAGGAATTCCTCGTTTTCCTTTTCGTAGAGCATCGACTCAAAATACACGAGGTTGAACATATGCGTTTTCTGCATGACCTTTTGGACAACGGATTCTTTAACATTCAGATAATCTGCGATTTCCCGTTCCGTGGGTTTTCTGTTATACCTGGCTTCAAGGGATTCATATGCCTGCTGTATGCTGCTGATTTTTTTCCGAAGACTTGACGGCGCCCAATCCTGCTTCCTCATGTAGTCAATAATTTCGCCGCGGATCCTGACGGTGGCATACGTCTGGAACTTTACGCCGAACGACTGGTCGAACTTATTGACGGCATCGATCAGCCCGATGACACCGCAGCTCATCAGCTCATCCTTCTCGCTGTAATCCTTGTACTGCGGCATCAGCCGCTTGACGACAATTCCGACTATGTAAAGATAATGGGAGATAATCCTGTTCTTGATATCCGCGTCACCGGTACGAAAGTACTGCTCCCAAAGGTCATCAATATTATCCAGTTCGTCTGTTCCCATACCTGGCCCCAATCTGCCGCCGTCATCCGGCGCTTTTTTTAGGCATCTAGAAATGCTATTTGAGCTTCCTGGTATTTTTGTGTGCCAGCTTGTTCCGCTGGCTCAGGACAACGAGCTTTAGAAGAGCGTTTCTGGCCTTTTCCGGCAGATCCTCAAAACTGATGCCCAGGAGAAAGCCGAAATCCTTGTTCTTTGTGGAAATGCACCGGACAACCTTGCCCTTAACCTTCGGAATAACCTCATTGACCCCGAACATATTAAGGCGGATGGTCAACTCCAGCTCCTGCTCGTTCTCGCATTCTTCGTTAAACCGCAGCAGCATGCCGAGCTCGGAAATATCAATGGTGCTTGTCTTCACCCATTTGCCCTCGGAGCCCCGTTCGCCCGCCTTTTTCCGCGCATTGACCGTCACAGCCTCTCTGACGCGGAAAGCCTGCCTTCTCTGGAGGCGCTTTGCTTCATCCACTGCTTTCAGATGAATGACGATGACGTTCGACGTGTTGTCAATCGCCATCACTCTCATGTCAAACATCAAAAGCCCTCTTTCAGTTACACAGGAAACCGAAAAAATCTCATTTTGCCTGATGATAACCTGCTGTCCCTGCTTATAGGGTGCGAGAATCGTAAAAGTGTCCTCGCCTGTGACCTCGTCGATTGTTGTGACAAAGATATCCCTGTCACTCTTAATGCGGACCTCGTCACCGCTTTTCAATACTTTTTCCAGGTTCATCGTTTTACACTCCGATTAGGAAATCTGATGAATTTCGGCGGGCGTTACGTCAGCTTAATAATATTATCGATCTGGAGTTCCATGTTCTGCTCAATCTCGGCATAAGACAGAACTGTCAGGTTCGGCGCAATCTGTTCGATGAGCTTTTTAAACCTCGGACGAATCGCCGGCGCCGTCAGCGCGACGGCCTTTTTGCCCTGTATCGCCACCTTGTCGATGATATCCTTTGTATTTGAAAACAGGCTCTGCAGCTGCGACGGTTCAAGCACTGTCACTATACCGGCTTCAGTCCTCTTCGTCTTCTCAGCGATCAGCTGTTCGACCTTTGAATCCAGGGCCAGGACGGCTACATCATCTCCTGTGAGGAATCGGTTGGTGATGACTCTGGCCAGATTCTGCCGGACATATTCCGCCAGGTCGTCCGGGTTCTTTGTCATGCTGCCGTACTCGGCCAGCGTTTCAATAATCGTCCCAAGATTCTTGATCGGGATGTTTTCGCGCAGGAGGCGGACAAGAATTTTCTGAATATCGCCGTATGTAAACATCTTCGGCACGACTTCCTCAACAAGTGCCGGCTGCTGCTGTGCCAGATTCTCCATGAGCATCTGGACCTGCTGGCGGCTCATGAGCTCGCTGGCGTGCGTTTTGATGACTTCCATCAGGTGCGTCGTTATGACAGAGGGGGGGTCAATTGTAGTATAACCTAAAAGCTCCGCTTTTTCACGCTGTTTTTTTGTGATCCACAGCGCCGGCAGCCCGAAGGTCGGCTCAATCGTCTCAATACCTGTGATTGTCTCGTCAACGCCGTCCGAATTGATGGCAAGATAATGGTCGGGCATCACTTCGCCCCGGGCCACCTCGATGCCCTTGATCATGATCTTATATTCGTTTGTGTTCAGCCGTACGTTGTCGCGCATCCGGATCGACGGCAGGATGATGCCCAGATCGATGGCGCATTGACGGCGAATCATGATAATCCGATCCAAAAGGTCCCCGCCGAGGCTCATATCCACCATCGGCACGATGCCGTAACCAAATTCCAGTTCCAGCTGCTCCACCTGCAGAAGGTTCAGCACATTCTCGGGCTTGCGCTTTTCGTCGGCGCTCTCCTTTGCCTGATCCTCCGCAGCTGGAAGCGCCTCCGCCTTCTTCTTGATACTGCTGCGCAGATACAGCCCGAAGCCAATCAGGATGGCCGCGATAAAGAGCATCTGCAGGACCGGGAAACCGGGTATCAAGCACATCAGCACGAGAACGCTGCCGCAGATGAGCATGGCGTTGGGATTGGAGAGCAGCTGCTTTGTCAAATCAACGCCGAAGCTCCCTTCGGACGCGGATCTGGTCACAATGACACCGGTGGAGGTGGATATTAAGAGCGCCGGAATCTGGCTGACGAGGCCGTCGCCGACGGTTGCCAGGATATAAATATTAACAGCTTCATTGATCTCCATCTGTTCCATCACAATACCGACGATCAGTCCGCCCACTATGTTGATAATGGTGATGATGATCGAAATAATCGCATCGCCCTTGATGAACTTGCTGGCGCCGTCCATAGCGCCGTAGAAGTCGGCTTCCCGCTGGACGTCGGAACGGCGTTTCCTGGCCATAGCCTCATCGATGGCGCCGGTGTTCAGGTCGGCGTCGATGGCCATCTGCTTACCGGGCATAGCGTCCAGGGTGAATCGGGCGGCAACCTCGGACACGCGCTCGGCGCCCTTTGTGATGACGATGAACTGAATTGCGACGATGATCAAAAACGCCACCAAACCGACGACGAGATTGCCGCGGATAACGAAGGTTCCGAAGGTCCTGATTACCTCGCCGGCGTCTCCCGCGTTGCCGAGGATCAGCTTGGTGGACGCAAGATTTAAGGAGAGGCGGAAAAGCGTCGTTATGAGGAGCAGCGTCGGCAGGACGGAAAACTCCAGGGCGTCCTTGATAAAAAGCGTTGTGAGCATAATGAACAGGGAGATCATGATGTTCATAATGAGAAGCGCATCAAGAAGCCAGGGCTCGATCGGAAGGATGATGATCAATATGACAACAAGGATAAGAACACTGGTCATGATATCCGATTTTTTCATTGGTCATCACCTTTCGTAAACTTTGTAAGCCGCGTCTTATGCATTTATCGACTTGTAAACGTAAATCAGAATGTCGGCGATCGCCTGATACAACTCGGGAGGAATCTCGCTGTCAATCTCGCAGGCCGCGTACAGGGCGCGCGCCACCGGCTTATTCTCGACAATCGCAATGCCGAGCTCCGCGGCCTTCTGCTTGATCCGCTGTGCGACAAAATCCTGGCCTTTGGCGATGACGACAGGCGCTCTGTCAACATTCTCCCGATATCTCAGGGCAACAGCGAAGTGCTCCGGGTTTGTGACGACGACCGTCGAATCGGGCAGGCGCTGCATCATCCGCTGCATGCTCATCCGCCGCTGCTTCTGGCGAATTTTACCCTTAATCTGCGGGTCGCCCTCCAACTGCTTGTTCTCTTCCTTGACTTCCTGCTTTGTCATCCGGATGTCCTTTTCAAATTTCCACCACTGGTACAGGACGTCGATCGCCGCGAAGGCAATAAGCGCAAGGCCGATCATGATCCCCATTGAAAAGCTGGCGGACAAGACTGTTGAGAAGGCCGTTCCCACATCGACGTAAATGAATCCGACGAACTCCCTGATGGCCGAACTCATTGAGCTGTAAGCGATCCAGCAGAGAATGACAATTTTGATGATCGACTTGAAAAGCTCCACAACGGAGGACATCGAGAAAATGCGTTTAAAACCGTTGAGGGGGTTAATTTTCTTAAAGTCCGGCTTCAGCTTCTCCGTGATAAACATGGGGCCGGTCTGGAGCACATGGACGACGGCGCCGCCGACCATTGCCACAAGCATAAACGGCAGGATGATCGGCAGAACCGAAAACAGGATGCCTTTGTAATACTCCACGAGAGACGCGCTTGTGACGTTTTCGGCATTCTGTGCGATGACACTGTCGGAGAGCATCGCCGAGGAGAACCCCCACATCGCGCGGATGAAGCCCTCATACCCGATCTTTAGCGTCCCGAAGGTGATGAACAGCATGATGGCAGAGCACAAATCGGCGCTCTTATGGACATCGCCCTTTTTTCGCGTATCTCTTCGCTTTTTTGGCGAAGCTTTTTCGGTTCTTTCGCCGCTTCCCTGTGCCACCCCGGTATGTTCACCTCACATAGTCTTTTTCATTACGGCGCTCTATGTCCCTGCGAGCCTGTCGAACATCACGCCGACGTAGTCGAAAATCATATTGAAGATATCCTTCGTAAAGTTTGCAAAAAACGAGAAGGTCATCAGCAGAACGATGAGCCCGATCACGATCTTGACCGGTATTCCGACGACAAACATATTCATCTGCGGTACGGTTTTAATGACGGCGCCCAGTGCGATCTCTAGCATGATGCCGGCGGCCAGTACGGGCATCGCCACCATGACGGACAGAATAAACGCCTTTGTCATCACTTCCGCCGCCACCAGCAGAATATCCGGCGGCGCCATGGCGGTTCCGATGGGAATCGCTGTTATCGTCTTGTATATGACCTCGATGAGCTTCAGGTGCCCGTCGTACATTAAAAAGAGAATAAGCATCAGGATGTTGAAGAGGCTGCCGGTGATCGGCGTCTGGGTATTGTTCTGATAATCGTAAATACTGGCCATGCTGTAGCCGATCTGATAGTCCATGATGGCGCCCGCTGTCATCGTCAGGCTGAAGATCGCCGTCAGAACAAAGCCCATGGCGACGCCGAATGCCAGTTCCCGGAGAACCGTGAGCACATAGGCGGGGAGGTTGTCGAATACGGGATAAGCGGCCGGCTCGGGCAGCCCGGCTATGAAAACAACCGTCAGAACGGCGCAAAAGCCGATTTTCGCGATATTGGGCACGTTCCTCCTGCCGAATATGGGGCTTGATATCAAAAGCCCGCTGACGCGGATAAAAAGCAGGAACACATACTCCAGATGGTCGCCGATCACAGCGAGCTGCGGTAAAATCTCCATCTAGTTGAGCATCGTACCGATCGCATCGAATATGCCGGTCGTAAAATCGGTTACCTTGCTGATGATCCATCCGCCGAAGATCAGAAACGCGAACAGGATGCCGATAATCTTGGGAACAAAGGCCAGCGTCTGCTCATTGATCTGCGTCGTCGCCTGAAAGATCGAGACGAGGACGCCGATGACCAGTGCGGCGCCCAGCATGGGCAAAGACGACAGGAGGACGACATAGACAGCGTCCTTGATGACGGTTAGAATTTCCGGTTGTGATAACATGCGCCACCATCCCTCTCTAAAAACTGTTGATAATCGATCCGATCGTAAGCCGCCAGCCGTCCACCAGCACAAACAGCAGTATCTTGAACGGCATTGAGATCATAGCCGGCGGCAGCATCATCATCCCCATCGCCATCAGCGTGCTGGCAACGATCATATCGATGACGATGAAGGGGATATAGATGAAAAACCCGATGGCAAAGGCATGCTTTAATTCGCTGGTGACAAAGGCGGCGATGACGACCCGGTCCGGCACCTCGCCTACATCCGTCGACTGGTCGATTTTCGCAATGCCCTTAAAGAAGCTGAGGTCCGATTCATACGTCTCCTTCAGCATGAAATCTCGGATCGGCTCCATCGCGTTCTCGGAAAACTCGCTGAACTCTATTTCGTTTTTTATGTAAGGCTGGTAGGCTACATCATTGATCTGGGTCAGAACAGGGCTCATGACGAAATATGTAATAAAGATCGCCAGTCCGATAAGCACCGTGTTCGGCGGCATATTCTGCAGCCCGATGGCGTTTCGGACGATTGAGAGCACGATGACGATCCGTGTAAAACCGGTCAACATGATGAGCATCGTGGGGATCAGCGTAATCGCCGTCAGGATCATAATAATCTGCAGGGACTGCTCGTCATTTTCAAGGAGCGACTTCAGGTCGTCAAAGGGCGCCGCCTGGGCATTCCTGGATATAACAGACAGAAGCGCAATGCAAAGCACAAAGGCAAAGCTCGTTATGACGCAGATTTTTGACGTCTTGATGAATTTTTTCATGAACGAATCATTCGTCCCGGGCCCCGCCAGTCGGACCTCTGTATTTCGCGTTTTCGTAACTCCACCACATTTCCGTGTTCAGTCGTTTTTGTCGGACCTGCCCAACCGTTTGTTCAGCTCTTCCCTGAAGCTGGCGCCGAAACCCGGCGCCGCCTGCCCCGGCTCTTCCTTTTTCAGGCTGAATTCCGACTTGGGTAGCTTGTCCAGCAGGTCCACGCGCTGGGCGCTGACGCCGAGAATATAATCAAACTCGCCGATCTCGACGATGGTGACAGATTTGTCCCTGCCCAGCGGCTGCGAAGCGATCAGCTTTATGCCCGTGCTTCTCCGGAATCCGCCGCCGCCTGTTTTGGCCACAAGCCGTGTCACATAATAAGCGGCCAGGATCACGGCGCCAATAATGACAATCGCCTGCACATAATCCCAAAAATTCAACACAGAAGAGCCCCCGATCACACCTGCATGTTCATGATTTCTTTATAGGCCTCGACGGCCTTGTTGCGGATGGCAACGGTCAGATTGACGGCGATCTCTGATTTCTGCGCCGATATCATCGTATTGGCCAGATCGTCCGTATTGCCGGTCAGCAATTCCAGCGTCGACATGGCGTTTTCATCGCCGACCCTCTCAAACCGGTCGATCGCATCGTACAATACTTCCTTGAAGTCCAGCTCGCTTCTGTTTTCCTCCTGCGCCGGTCTTGCGGTGTAGGTGTTGGCTATTTTACTTAAATTACTGACCAGATTTGACCCGATGCTGACCATCTCTTAAACTCCTTCCGGTTTTGTAAGGCTTATCTGCCGATCTCAAGCGCTTTGACCGCCATGTCCTTATAGGCGTTGAACGCCGTTACATTGGCTTCATATGATCTGTATGCCGAAATCATATCCACCATTTCCTGTGTGATATCCACATTGGGCATCTGCACGTATCCGTCCTCGTTGGCATCCGGGTGGTTCGGATCATACACAAGCTGGTAGGGAGTCGGGTCTGTCCCGATTTCCGCGATCCTGACGCCGCCCTCAGTGCCGTTCATCAGGGTATTCTGCATCACCTCCGCGAAATTTGCGTTCCGCTCTTCGAAGACAACATATTTTCGCGTATAGGGCTGTCCGTCCGGCCCGCGCGTCGTATCCACATTGGCGATGTTCTCGGCGATGACATCCATGCGCATGCGCTGTGCCGTCAGGCCCGAACCGCTGATATTCATTCCGCTTAAAAAGCCCATGTTGGCACCTCCTTAATTAACGTTAATGGCCGAATTCAGCTTCCGGAATTCCGAGTTGACCTTGCTGATGGCCGCGTAGTAATTGATCGAGTTTTTCGCCATCTCCACCATCTCATTGTCAATATTGACGTTATTTCCGTCCATCCGCGTTGTCGTCGTCTCGTCCCTCACAATTTCCGGTACGACATTCTCAAGCCTGCCGCCCGTTGTGGGGATGTGTCCCTCATCCGTCACCGTCATTTGAAGACTGCCTTCCGCATTCACCGCCTCCGACACAAGCTCCTCAAACCGGACGTGGGAGGCCTTAAACCCCGGAGTGTCCACATTGGCGATATTGTTGCCGATGACCTCGTTTCTGAGCCAGGACGCGTTTAATCCTGTCTGAAGCGTATTCACCGACGAAAACATTTTTTCCAGCATGGCATTCATCTCCTTCCTGTTAAGTTAAAAGCTTGTTGGCGTCAATCATCGCTTCAATGTAAAGCTGGTTGACCTTCGTCATTTCATAGCCGCAGTCAGCGGCGATTTCTTCCGCCTCGTCCCATTCGGCGCGCTCAATGTGGTATATGATTTTCAGCAGCTCGGCCTTCTCGCCTTCACCTGTGACGAGAGGCGTTATAATCTCTTCGCTCAGGTGCGTCTCCTTTAAAATATCTTGAATCGGCGTGTCCATAATGGCCTCGGCCAGGGAAAACAGACCGACGAGAAAATACTCGTCCCTGTTCTTCCTCCTTTTCTGGCTGACGGCGAGTTTTTCCATGCAGATGCCGCGGACAAGCGCCGCGCTTATCAGCTCAGAGGGCTTCGCCGCCTTGATCTGATTGAGGATGATGAGCGAAATCCATTTCTTGATTTCGTTTAGCCCCAGTATGAGCAGCGCGTGCAGGATTCCGGTCACCGTGTATTTCAAGCCGTAGTAAGCGGAATTGACGATTTTCAGGAGCCTGTACGAGAGCACCAGGTCTCGTTTGATGACATTCGCCAGGTCAAAGAAACTGACTTCCGGGTCGGCGATGTATTTGATCAGCTGGAGCTTGCTGACCTGGAGCG
>JAAYBH010000313.1 GCA_012718935.1 Clostridiales bacterium | reverse complement strand
CTATTTTGTAACCGAATATCGGGCTTTGTATGTTATAGTAAGCTCAGTCGTTTGTTTCCCCATCCGAACCGGCCGGCGGCGCATCCTTTTTTTCCCTGAGATGGACGATTTTCATGGGCGCGCCTTTGAAGAAGAGGGAGACGACGATGCCGGCTACGGCGATGAAGGCGCAGAAGATAAAGACGTTGTGGATGCCTGAATTGAGGACGTTTTTGGCTTCCAAAACGGCGGCCTGAACGGCAGCTGCCTGGTCCGGCGGCACCTGGGCGACGATAGCGCTAAGCGCTTCGGTGTTTGTGATGACCTGGGAGCTGCGGAGGGATGACTGAATTGCCTCCGGTATGCCGGTGAGGTCGAGAGACGCGAAGCCCTTTGCCATTGTCGAAGCCATGATCGTCCCATAAATTGCCGAAGCGACGGTGGAACCGATTGACCGGAAAAATTGTGTTGCACCTGTGGCGGAAGCCACCTGCTCGATGGGAGCGGCATTCTGGACATTCATATTGGAGATCGGCATTGTGACACCGAGTCCCGCGCCGAAAACGACCATATAGACGATAACCGAAATATATGAGCTGCCACTGTTCATCGTGGACAGCATAAACGCGCCGGCCGCGCCGCAGACAAAGGCAGCGATGATCATTTTCCTGAAATGCGTGCTCTTATCCGTGGCAAAAACGCCGACGGTGTTGGCAGTTATCGTGAGCGCGATGGTCATCGGGATGGTCACCGCACCGGACGCCGTCGCGCTGTTTCCCAGGACACCCTGGACGAAATAGGGGATGTAGACGATGGAGCCGAACATAACGGCGTTGGACAAGAAGGCGACGATGAGGGTGACCCAGATGGACCGGTCACGGAAGAAAGTCATCGGGACGATGGGATTTTGGGCTTTCGTCTCGACGCGCACGAAGACGGCCAGCATCACGGCCGACAACAGAAGCATCCCGATGATCTGCCAGGAGCCCCAGGCATAAGAGGAGCCCGCCAGACTGAACGCCAGCAGCATCGGTACAAGCGCCAGAACGACGAAAACTGTGCCGGGCAGGTCGATCTTGGCCTTTCGCCCCTCGGACTTGAAGTTCGGCATGAAAAGCAGGATCAGCAGGACCGCCACGGCGCCGACGGGGATATTGATATAGAAAATCCAGCGCCAGTTGAGATAGTCCGTGATCACCCCGCCGAGGAGCGGGCCGACGATACTGGAGATTCCGAAAACAGACGTGACGATACCCATATATTTCCCGCGGAGCTGGGGAGGGAAGAGATCGGCGACAATCGTAAAAACGCTCGTCGTCAATACACCGCCGCCGAGCCCCTGAAGGCCGCGGAACAGGATGAGTGCCGTCATGCTTTGTGACATGCCGCACAAGGCCGAGCCGATAATGAAAACAAAGATGCCGATGAGAATGATCGGCTTGCGTCCGAAAATATCGGCTAGGCCGCCGGATATGGGGATGATGACGGTGGAGCAGAGCATATAGATCGTAAACGGCCAGGCGTAAAGCTCAACACCTCGGAGCTCGCTGACAATAGTTTTCATCGCCGTGCTGACAATGGTGGAGTCAAGGGCGGCCGGCAGGAGGCTTGCCATCAGTGCAATAATGATGAGAACGAGCCGCGAGCCGCGTACTGCTTCCTGTTTCAATCTGCTTCTCCTTTATTAAGACAGTCTTTTTATGGAATTATATCACGAATCATTATCAGCAGAATGGCATAAATTACACAAGCTTGGGGAACGCAGATTATCTAAAAATGACAAGCTCGCTGTCCCTACTTTTTCTGCTTGCCCGAGTGCGGTATGGTCGATATAATATTGACAGAAGAAATTGAAAGGATTGACTGACTATGAAACAGACAGTGGTGCTCCCGCTTCAGGCGCAGTTCGGCGATAATAAGGCTTATTTCAACGCTGCCGCCGTGCGGTATGACGGCGGCGCCGCGCTTGTCGACGTCGGCTTCCCCGGGTACATGAAGATGCTGGAAGCGCTCATGACAAAGGAGGGCATGAAGCTTGAAGACGTTCGAAAGATCATTATAACCCACCATGACGGCGACCATATCGGCGGCCTGAAAGCGCTTATTGACACATATCCCGGCATTGAGGTCATGTGCACTGCGGAACAGGCCCCCTTCATCACGGGGAAGGAGAAGCCCCTCCGGCTGCAGCTGGTAGAAAAAAAGTATGCCGCCTGTACCTCGGAGGATGAGAAAAAGGAACTCGAAGAAGAAATGAAGAGACTCTCGGGTCTTGAGACAATCGAAAAGGTAACCGTTGTCAAGGATCAACAGGTATTGCCCGGGTGCGGCATCGAGCTCGTTGAAGTCAGCGGCCATATGCCCGGCCACCTCTGTGTCTACGTGCCGGCGGACAAATGCCTCATCACAGGCGACGCGCTCACCGCCCGGGACGGCGTCCTCTGCCCGCCGGATCCGAATTTCACCCTAGATATGGGAACGGCATTAAAATCCCTGGAAAAGCTGCTTTGCTACGATATCGAAAACGTCGTCTGCTACCACGGAGGCCTCGTCACGGGAGATATCCGGTCCAGCCTGCTGACGATGATCGGAAACGGCATATAAAATGAAGTCTCGTCAGATCAGAAGAACCGGCGGGCTGAGCGCGGCGCTTGAAAGGAAATACGGCCTTGATCCTATCCGGACGGGCAGGATTACGGAGAATCTGTTTGTTGTCAATACGGACACCGTGGATTTCTATATCTATCGCGATGGTGATAACATCATTTGCTTTGACTCGGGCTACAGGCCGCTGATCATCAGGAGAGAGCTGAGGAGCCTGGAGCTTGACCCCGACAGCGCGACCCACGTCTTCCTGTCACACGCCGATATCGATCATTCAGCCGGCCTTCGCGTTTTTAAGAATGCGACTGTTTACCTCTCCGCCGACGAGGAGCGGATGATCAGGGGCGCACGGTCAATCCGGGAAGCCGTCCGAAGCCCGAGGATCCGGCGGGCGTATGAGCTTCTCGGGGACGACGAGGTGGTCACCATCGGCAGCCACCGCGTCAGGGCGATCGCAACGCCCGGCCACACGCCGGGCTCAATGGCTTATCTGATGGACGACACCTATCTTTTTTTAGGCGACACCTGCAAGCTCAGGAATGGCCAGGCTTATGCCGGCAAGCATTATACGATGGATTATGAGACGCAGAAGGAATCCATCCGCAAGCTGGCGCAGCTTAAGAACGTGAGCTGGGTCTTCACAGCCCACAGCGGCTACACCCGCGATTTCTGCCGGGCATTCGATTACTGGAAATAAGGTTTGAGGTTATACATGAAATTTCGCCAAAGCTATCACCCTTACGCCATCACAACCATCCTGTTCTGGTCCTG
>JAAYBH010000312.1 GCA_012718935.1 Clostridiales bacterium | reverse complement strand
TCAACATCCCACTGAATCGTGTTCATGCCCATGGATTTGAGCGTTCTGATCACATGGTCGTCGTACTCGCCGTAGGGGCAGCGGAACAGCGTCGGCGTGACGCCCGTGACGGCGGCGACTTTTTTGTTGCAGGCGCTGATATTTTTAACAATCTCAACCGTCGAGAGCCTTGCAAAATGCGCGTGATTATCGGAGTGATTCATGACCTCGTGGCCGGCGTCGGCAAGGGCTTTGACGGATTCGGGAAATTTATCCACCCAGAAGCCGACGACGAAAAATGTGGCTTTGACGTTATATTTGTCCAATATATCAATGAGCAGCTGCGTATCCTCATTCCCCCAGGCGGCATCGAAAGTGAGGGAAACCGCCTTGTTGTCCCGCTTGACGCAGTAGATCGGCAGCTCGCGCTTCACCGCCGCGGCGCCGACGATCGCCGGGTCGTTGATCACAAAAAACATTAATATTACCGTGAGGATCGTCGCCCCCAGGGCGAGTCTCTTCTTTGTCAGCACAATAAAAACCTTACGCATATAAAGCCCTCCATTACCTTTATAGTGGAGAATATGACCAAGGTACGGGCTTTATGCCCAATGCTACAAAGAGCTCCCAGGGTTGGCTGTTGGCGTATGACCTTCCGGGGTCCACAACCGTGCCGAAGCGGAGGATTTGATGAAATCCTCATATACCAAGAACTCGAATGATATATACAGCCTCGTCTGAAATGGGCTCAGACGAGGCTGCGTTTTTATTTAGACCTCCGGGACAAATTCCTCTTTGCCGATATAACAAACGGGACAGACCCTAGGAATAGCCGTTTAATCAGCGTGTCTGCAGGTGTCGCGTCTTGACAATCTCCGCATATTCAGCCCTTCGGGCGGTATAATTTTAAGCCGCCCAATTTTTCGCTGAGAATATTACCGACATCAAGCAAATAATCGATATGAGCAAGAGCTTCGCCTACAGCGAACCATTTTTGCATCAGAGGAAAATCCGCCCATGAATCACATTGGATGTCCCAGCGCATTCGGCCTGCTATTTCATAAGCCGTCAGCCCGGGGTAATCCCTGATAATGCCGTTTACCTCTTGCAACCTCACTTTGTGATGCTCTATAATTGACATTATCCTGTCTGCTACGGTACAGTCGACGCCGCGATGAGCGGGCAGGGCGGCGGCGATGTCGTAACGGCCTATCTTCCGGAGGCTCTCCAGGTATCGACCCAGGGAATTCTGAAAGTCAGGCCACCTGACGATATTTGGCGTGATGCCAAAAAGCACATGATCTCCCAGAAACATCATTTTCAGGTCGTCGCAGTACAGGCACATATGTCCCGGCGTATGACCCGGGGTCAGAATGCAGGAAAATGCATATCCGCCATAGTACAGGATACTGCCGTCATCAACGTATGCATATTCCATGGGCTTTGCCGTGACCAGACTTCTGGCCGGGCCATGGCTTAAGAAGCGCATAAATTCCTCTTTTGGAAAGCCCTCCGACAAATTCGAAGCAATAAGAAAGTCCTGTGTCTGAGGCAGATCAAGCGAGTTCATAAATGCGGCGTCGACGGAGCTCATATACACTTTTGAGCTGTCGGCCGCGAGCAGCGGTACTAGGCCCACGTGATCTGCGTGCATATGTGTGATAAAAATATCGGTCTTTTTCATATCGACGTCAAGGAGCTCCAGCTGGGCCTTCATCGCTTCAAAGCAGCCGCGCGTTTTAAAGCCCGTGTCAATCAGAAGGCTCCGCTCCCGTCCCCGTATGAAATAGCTGTTGAGATTTTTAAGTGGATTATCCGGCAAAGGGATGTCGAGCCTGTATATTTCGTTCGCAATTTGCTCAGCCATATGTTACCTCGGTGCTTCATATGATAACAGCCCCCGGCTGTCTTCCGGCATTATTTTATGTCAAAGACATGGTGAGTGCAATATTTTTAAGTTATTAATGCATATGACAATTATCATACACCCTTATAAATACCCTGTGACTTATCATGAATAGATATTTCACATATCTGCCCGAATGGTTTTACAATCTAGAAGAAGAGCAACTATTGCAGCGGGACAATCATTATTCGTCGTTTAATCGGAGGTTTCAATGAAAATCAGTTGTTTTGAGGATCTGGCGATAGAAGCGAAAAAAATGACCAGGAAGACAAAGATTGCTGTCGTTGAGGCGCAGGATGAGCACACCCTGGAATCAGTGATCAAGGCGACAGAGGACGGGATCATGGTGCCGGTACTCATCGGAAATGCCAAAAAAATCGAGGAGCTTCTTGTGCGCTTCGGAGCGGAGCCCTCTGCATTCGAAATCCTTGCTGCCTCAGGCGTCGAGGAATCCCTGCAGCAGGCGGTGGGCCTTATTCATGACGGCAAGGCCAATGCGATCATGAAGGGCAGGCTTGAATCCGGCCAGTTCATGAAGGCGATCGTCACGAAGGATAATGGGCTTTTGACCGGCGGGAAGCTCTCTCTTGCAGGATTATTTGAAACAAAGAAATATCATAAGGTTTTCGCAGTGACTGATATGGGACTCAACACATATCCGGATCTTGAGGGTAAGAAAATTATCATCACGAATGCACTTCAGCTTCTGCATGCCCTGGGCTGTGCCAATCCGAAGGTGGCCGTCCTCTCGGCCGTCGAAAAGCTGAACCCCAAGATGCCTGACGCCGTTGACGGCGATGCGCTCAAGAAAATGAATATAAAAGGCGAAATCAAAGGCTGCATCATCGAAGGGCCGATTTCCTTCGATCTGGCCACAAGCAGCGCTTCCGCCCGAATCAAGGGGTATGACAGTCCGGTTGCCGGAGACGCCGATCTCCTCGTTGTTCCCGATATCTGCGCAGGGAATATACTTGTGAAATGCCTGACAGGCTTCGGCGGCGCCAGGACCGCTGGCACTGTCCTCGGCGCCAGGGTTCCTGTGATTCTCACCTCGCGTTCCGCGGAGACCTCCGACAAGTACTACTCCATCGCACTGGCCGCCTGCGCTGCAGCAAGCTTCTGACGGGAGGATATGTGAATATGAATAAAAAAATAAGGATCCTGGCAATCAACCCGGGTTCGACATCCACGAAAATTGCACTTTTTGACGATTATGACGAGGTGTTCAGCGAAACAATCATTCACGAAGCCGAGGAGCTTAAGGGGTTTGAGCATATACAGGACCAGCTCGGCTACCGCCGCGATATGGTGGAAAAGGCAATGGAAAACAGGGGGTTCGCTTTATCGGGTGTTGATGTCTTTGTGGGGCGCGGTGGCGGTATCATGTCCGTCACCGGCGGGACCTATGAAGTCAGTGCGCTCCTGGTCGAACATGCCGCCAGCGGTATCGTCAGTAATCACCCGGCGCAGCTGGCCTCACAGATCTGCAAACAATTTGCGGAAAAATACAACAGGAGGGCTTATATCGTCAATCCCCCTGATGTGGACGAATTTGAGGATGTCGCCCGGATCACCGGCATAAAAGGTATTTACAGGGAGAGCCATATTCACGCCCTTAACCAGAAGGAGATCGCTCTCCGCTTCTGCGCCGAGCGCGGCCTTCAATATGAGCAGGTCAACCTCGTCATCTGCCACCTGGGCGGCGGCATCTCAATCACAGCCCATCACAAAGGCCGCATGATCGACTCGAACGATATCATCAAGGGCTCCGGGCCGATGACCCCGACCCGTGCCGGCGATATGCCCTATATAAAAATCCTCGATATGGCCTTCAGCGGTGAATATACAAAGAAGCAGCTGACCGAGAGGCTCAACAAGGACGGCGGGCTGACGGATCATTTCGGTACGACGGACGTCCGCGACGTATTGAAGCTTGCCGACGCCGGTGACCGCTATGCCGATGTCGTATTCCGGGGTATGGTCTATCAGAACGCCAAGTATGCCGGAGCGATGGCCGTCGCTTTGAAGGGTAGGGTCGATGCGATCATACTGACCGGCGGCATCTCCAACGGCAAGAGGGTGACAGACCTGATGAAGGAATATATCGGCTGGATCGCCGAGGTTGTCGTCATGCCCGGCGAGTTAGAGCTGGAGGCCCTTGCCGCCGGCGCCATCCGTGTCATGCGCGGTGAGGAACAGGCAAAGGTCTATACGGGGGCACCCGTATGGAACGGGTTTTAGCTCTGTTCAGCCCTCTTACTGTATTTTCAGCTTGTCAAGCAGCGTGTCCCGACTGTTCTTGAGCTTTGCCGACAGCGCGGCTTCGGAAATCAGCACCAGATCGGCGCGCAGGAAGTTTTCCGCATGTACCTCC
>JAAYBH010000039.1 GCA_012718935.1 Clostridiales bacterium | reverse complement strand
TATCCGGTGCTCTCATTGAGCTTCCATAAGCCGTCAGCGCTTTTATCGTAGCAGTAGATATCGGCCGCCGCCCCTTCCGCCGCCACAAGGATCAGCTGGGAATGGCCGATATCGTCAAAGGATAGCCCCGCTTTTTGAACCATCTCCGTCAGCAGCGGAGGCTGCAAGACACCCGTGCCGGGTGTCTCGCCCGTGCTGTCCGGTGATGGGTTGTCATCAGGCGTCACCGCTGCAGCCGTCGTGGCGCCGTTTTCCGATGCAGTGGCATTCACCGGCGACGAATCCGAAACTGGCGACGGAGTCGGCGGCGATACGGCCGCCAGCGCGTCCTTATATGTAATGCTGATCCCCGCCGCGCAGGCGCAGAGCAAAAAAGCTGACAGCACAAGCGCGGTAATTAGTACCAATCGTTTCATTTTGACATTTCCTTATCAAAAAGCAGAGGGACGATTCCCCTGCTTTTTATGCCGGTAGCGTGAAATAGACGGTCGTTCCGACGTCCTCTCTGCTCTCTATCCACGTTCTCCCGCCGTGCCGCTCGATGATATTGCGTACAGCCGCGAGCCCCATGCCGGAGCCCGCGAATTCCTCTTCCGTGTGCAGGCGCTCAAAAGCGTTAAACAGCTTATGCGCGTACTGCATGTCGAAGCCGACGCCGTTGTCCCTGATGGAAAATTCGTACTGCCCGTTGACCTCCGCACACCCGACCGTAATCTCCGATATATCCCGTTTTGATGAAAATTTCATGGCGTTGGACAGAAGATTGTACAGGACCCGGCGCAGCAGGAGACTGTCGGCACAGACGTCCGGCAGGCCGGACTCGAACTGCAGGCGGGTGTTGTTCGCAGCTGCTGCTTTCAGCTCGTTATAAATGGCGATGACCATTTTTTTCACATTGACGGTTTCTTTTTTGATTTTCAGTTCGGACGACATGGCAAATTCCGACAGGCTGTCGATCAGCCGCGTCATCCTTCCGCAGGTCTTTTTGATGTCGGAGGCCTTCGACCGGATGGGTCCCTTTTCGGTCAGCTCCTGGATATGCCCGGCATCATGCCCGATCTGCCGGATCGGCTCCTTGAGGTCGTGGGAAATGATACGCGACAGATTCTTAAGGTCGCTTATCGATTTCTGCAGCTCCTCCGTGCGTTCCTGCACGCGCTTTTCCAGCGTCGTGTTCAGCCGGATAATTTCACGCTCGCTGTTTAGACGCCCGGTGATATCCTTGCCGAATACGGTGATCTCCGTCAGCTTCCCGTCATCATATAACGGGTTAAAGGAATAGGACATGATCCGGGCTCCTTCGTCTATGCTCAGCTCGATCTGATATTTTCCTTCACCGGCGGCGCGCTCAAGCAGCTGCGTCCAGAAAGGGGCGAATTCCGGCGGGAGTATGTCCGATAGGCGCGCGCCTTTTTCAAGCTGGCACCCGAGCCGGCTCTTCACAAAGCTCTCGAATGCCGTATTGAATAAAATGAGCCTGTATTCCCGGTCAAACGATGCGATATAGTCGTCCGTGCTGTCGACGATGTTCTGCAGCTCCTCGGACATCTCCTGGAGGCTTTGTTCAGCCGCGACGCGTTCGGTGATATCGATGGCAACGCCCGTAGCGTAAACCGGCACGCGCTTGCCGCCCATGTCCCCGAAGCTGGTCTGCCCGCGCATGTGCAGCCATTTGACGGCGCCGTCCGGCAGAATGACCCTGTAATCGTGCTTTATAAGCCCGTCGCCGTTCGGGGCGTTCGCCGCACTGATCTTGTCCAGAAATGGCTGTTTGTCGTCCGGATGGAGACCTTTGAAAAAGAACATGTCGTCGAGTTCGACCGGCGCCCCGGGCAGCACCCCCCAGAGCGCTTTCAGCTCTTCAGATAAAAATATCGTTCCATTTATAAGGTTGAACGCGTATGTGCCCAGCTTAGCGGCCTCGGCGGCCATCCGGAGGTGCGTTTCCTTCTCCCGCAGCGCATCCTCCATTTTTTTCTTCTCGGTGATGTCGCGGAAAATCCCGACGATGCCCGTCATCTTTCCGTTGGCGTCTTGGATAATATGGGGCGAACAGATAATGCTGAGCTTTCTGCCGTCCTTGCACGTGTCGATCGTCTCCATCTCAACCTTGCCGTACTGCAACAGGCTGCTGAATACCTCTTCAAAGGACGTGCCGATAACCTGCGTCTTCAAAAGCGTATCGATGCGCTGCCCGACCGCCTCCTCCTCCGTCCAGCCGTATGTCAGCTCGGCGGCTTTGTTCCAGGTCGTGATGTTATTGTTTTCATCGGAGGCTATGATGATATCGGAAATGCTCTGTAAAAGACCGGCCTGGTACCGGATGACCTCGTCGCTTTCCACCTGCTCGGTGATGTCGCGTATGCGGCCGTTCCTGTATAAAATAAGGCCGTTTTCATCCCTGACATCCGTCAGATGGTTGGAAAACCACCGGTATTCGCCGTCATTAACGCGCTGGCGGAAACGGATTTCCGTCTCGTTTTTTTCGTCCAGCGCGCGAAGCGCCGCCTCGAAAACAGGCCGGTCGTCGGGATGAACGCTCTCATAAAACGTCTTGACGTCCGTTGCCATAAACGTCTCCGCAGAGCAGCCCAGCACCTTCACGGCGGAAGGGCTTACATACTCGTATGTGTTCGTCTGCGTATTCAGGCTGTAGATGAAGTCCCCGGAATTGTCCAGCACCGATCGCAGAGCCGCCTCGCTTTTCTTGAGCATGTCCTCCGCTTTCTTCTGTTCGGTAATATCGTCGAAAACGGCAAAGGCCTGGTACGGCGCCGTATCGCTCGGATGGAAAAGCGGCACGGCATTGATGTTGATCCAGCGGTATTCCTCCGTGACAGAGTTGAAAAAACCCATTTTTGTATACTGCACCGGCTTTCCGGTACGCAGGGCTAATGTGACCGGATACTCCTCGCTGGCAAATTCCGAACCGTCCGATTTGATGGTCGGCAGCTGCTCGGTAATTGGCCTGCCCACTGTCTTTTCAGGCATTTTACCAAGAATTTTTACCGCCGCAGGATTCATTGTTATGACCCTGCCTTCGCTATCGTATTGAACGACGCCGGACTGCATGGCATCGATCAGGGACTTGTGATGCTTTGCGTAACGGGCCTGCTCCGTCACGTCACGGTAGCTGATGAGCCCAGCGACAAATTCGCCGTCAATGTCGTAAATCGGCGTGCCGCTGACGTTCACATAGGACGTATCCTTGCCTTTTTTGACGGCCATCATGAAATCGGCGGCGTGTTCTCCCCATCGCACTTTATGGCAGGGCGTATCATTGGGGTCTATCGGATTGTCGTCGGCGTCATAGAACTGCGTGCCAGTGAGCATGCCCCCCTGTGCGGCGGAACCGGGCAGCGGTTGCGTCGAAACGGGCGGCGAAAACAGCTCCCTGGCCGCTCTGTTGGCGTTAGTACCCTTGCCGTCCCGATCGAGCGCAACGAGCGGAAAGGGCATGTTTTCGTAAACCGCCGCCAGCCACTCATACTGCTGCCGGTGCGTGACCCGTTCCGTCACGTCCTGCGTATTTATCACGACATATTTGATCCTGCCGTCAGCCTTTACGGGGGTGATCAGCTGATCCCAGTATGTGACGCCTCTTTTAAAATGATCAAAACGAAATTCCTTGACGGCCTCGGATTTCCCCGTGGTCATGCTTCTGTTGACGGCTTCCTCGGCCGGGCTTCCTTTGTAGCCGCCGATCAACGCGCCGATTGTCCTGCCGATCGCCTTGTCAGGCTTCCGAAAGGGCTCGCCGCATAAATCAAGATATGTTTGATTGGCCTTTAACAGCGTCATATTCTCCGCTGAGCAAATGGCCACGCCGGTCACGTTTTCCTCCAGCAGCTGGCACGGGTAAGGCAGCGCCTCCTCCAGCCTGGAATGCGGTTTTTCGCAAAACGTGTAGATTTCTTCCGTCCCGTCGGCACCCGAACCGTCGGCACCCGAACCGTCGGCAGCCGAACTCTCGGTGTGCCGGGAGACGATAACCTCCCTGGGTTCCAGCGTTTTCGTAAAAAGCCAGCACTCCGTACGGCTGCGTTCGGTCAGCCGCAGCAGCGAAAGGATTGCGTCGATGTCGGCGTTTATGACCTCTTTACGCAAATACCCGGTGAGCTCCGTGAAGCCGGCGCTCACACGGGTGACGCGCCGCGAAGACGCGACGAAGCACGGACGGCTTCCCTTATGATTAGGCGCACTGTTTTTCATGACGGCTTGCCTCCTATCCAATGTTATAATATGGGCTTTTCGGGCTTGCGTCAAGAGCGTGGGGCGTTTCTCCTCAGTGAACCGCTCCACTCTCAAATGTTCAAGAAAATTTTACAATTTTGACTTTGACTAACCTTGACTAATGTGAGGCTTTGTGGTATATAATAGATAACGGTTGGCACTCCAAAGCCCCGAGTGCTAAATTTAAATATATACGTTCCTATAAAACATAAAAATTTTGAAGGAGTGATTGATCATGGCAGGACTTGTACCGTTTAACAGAAAAAGGGCTGACATACTGAGCACCGGTTTTGACAGCTTTCAAAACATGCTCGATGACTTT
>JAAYBH010000311.1 GCA_012718935.1 Clostridiales bacterium | reverse complement strand
TTTTTCAAGGAATTTAAGGAGTTTGCAGTCAAGGGAAATGCGCTGGATTTGGCGATCGGCGTGATCATCGGCGCGGCGTTCGGAAAAATCGTCGCATCTGTTGTCGGTGATCTTGTCATGCCTGTTGTCGGTATGTTTCTGGGCGGTGTGGATTTCTCGAGCTGGTACATTGAGCTCCCGAGATTTTATAACCAACCGGAGCCCATTCTTCTCAATTTGGGGAGCTTTATCAATAGCGTCATTGAATTTATCATCATCGCGCTTGTCATTTTCGGTATTGTAAAAGCGATCAATAAACTCAAGAAAAAGAAAGAGGAAGCCCCGGCGGGGCCGAGCAAAGAGGAACAGCTTTTAACCGAAATCAGGGACCTGCTGAAGAACAAGTAATATAGACAGAACGTTACAGACGCAAACCGCCTGCCGAGAATCCTCCGTCAGGCGGTTTTTCTTTTTTATCTGCAGCCGCAGGAATCCCTGTCATCCCTGTTTAAGAATAACAACACCAAAACGGCGAGCCCAATCCAGATCCACCAATTATTCTTTTCGAACATAACGTCAGCCTCCTAAAACTATGTAACTTAAATATGGTTGTTACATTACATAGTACGCCGGCATAAAACGTAAGTTGCGCCATTTTTTATAACAAAGTCACAGAGCGATGTATCACGCGTTTTTGTTCCGATTGAAACTACTTTTTCGCCATTTCCTTCAGCGCGCCGATGATCACATCACCCATGCAGGCCACGTCCTCGGCGGTGAACGCCAGCGGCATGTTGTCGGAGAAGAGCCATTGGGATTGCGGGGGGAATTCGTCGTCGCCGGACCAGAGGATGAGCCGGACGGTGAGGCCGGGGAGGACGGGGAGGTCATAGGATGCGTCGCCCTTGTCGTGGGGGATTCCGCCGAGCGCTTCGCAGGCTTTTTTAAAGGACTCAAGCGTGTTCCCGAAGCCGAAGGCCAGGCGCGCCCGGCAGCGGCCCTGAAAGTTTTTGTCGTACACATCGCCCCAGGGCAGTTCCCTGTAGGGGAGGAACGCGCCTGTGGACTCGGCCTTCGTGCCCTCCAGAAGATAGCGGATCACAAGGATGAGCGCCTCTTTGTTGTAAAGCGCATGTGGACATGCCTCCGGGTCGCGCGGCACAAGGGAAAATTCCGGCCAGGCGGCGTCGATTTGAAAGTCCAGGACGGTGAGCGTGAACACTCCCCGCGCTGCGTCAAAGGGGACGCCGGCGCGGCGGACGGTTTCTTCGGGATCGAGCGTTTTGTACCGCTCCTGATAGATGCCGAGGGGGACGCCATACTGTTGGTCGGGGTTTCTTGTCTCCGGCATCAGATCACCTCGATTGACGGGAATAAGGACGTATCCGTATGAGGCAGGAAGCATGCGGCCACGAAAGCGTCCATATAGCCCGGCTGCGTGGAGAGCTCCAGGTACGTCATGCTTCGTGCGATGTCGAAAAGCTTGTCGGCGGCGTCCTCGGAGGAGAGCATGGCGTACGAGCCGGCGAGGGATGAGTTCCCGATGTAGGCATACTTTTCAAGGGGCAAGTCGGGGAACATGCCGATGGATACTGCGTTCCTGATGTTGATGCCGCTGCCGATGCCGCCGGCCACCGAGACGTGCTCCAGCATATCGGGCGTAAAGCCCAGGGATGTGATGAGCGTCATGACGGCGGAGAAGATGGCGCCCTTGGCGCGGATGAAATTGTCGATATCCACCTCATTGATAGCCACCTGCCGCCCGCTGGCCGACTCTCCGGGGAAGGCCAGCACATAGGAGCCGATACCGAACTCGTCGCGTTTGATCCGATTCCCCTCGCGGATAAACTTACCCTTACCGTTGATAATCCCGCAGCGGAACAGCTCGGCGATGACGTCGATGATGCCGGAGCCGCAGAGACCCACGGGGCGGATATTGCCGATGACCGTCATTTCCGGGTCCATGGTCTCCCTGTCAATGGAACAGGCCTCGATAGCGCCCTGGGTGGCACGCATGCCGCAGGAGATGTCGCCGCCCTCGAAGGCCGGGCCTGCCGAGCAGGCGCAGGACATGAGAAATTCGCTGTTGCCGAAGACGATCTCTCCGTTTGTGCCCAGGTCAATGAGCATGGAGAGGCTGTGGGTGTTCCATATCATGGAGGCCAGCGTGCCGGCGGTGATGTCGCCGCCCACGTAGCTGCCGATGTTGGGGGCTATGCAGAGCTTTGCCGCCGGGGCAAGCTCAATACCGAGAGAGCGGGTCAATATGGGGCGCAGACTGAAAAACGCCGGAATATACGGCTCCGTGCGCAGAAAATCCGCGTTTATACCCAGCAGCAGATGGTTCATTGTCGTATTGGACGCCACCGTCATACGGAAGATGCGCTTTTTCGGGATACCGGCGTCATGGCACAATACGTCGATGAGGGGCAGCAGTGTCTCGCTGATAATAGACTTCTGGAGCTTTTCAACACCGCCTGTCTTCTGCTGCTCCACGATGCGGTTGATGACGTCGGCGCCAAAGCGGATTTGCCCGTTGCCGGTGCTGCCCTTTGCGATGATCACACCCGATTGCAGGTCGACAAGGACGCCGGAAACCGTCGTCGTGCCGATATCGACGGCCAGGCCGCACACAGTCGCCGTACCGGTGTTGCTGCTGAGGTCGAGGAGCTCCATCGTGCCGTCGAACAATTCGCCGACGCACCGGAGTTCAAAATTGTTATCGCGCAGAAGATCAGGGAGCTTTTTCAACACAAAGAACGGGACGATGACATGCCCGGCCCCCGTCGCCTCGCAGACGGCGCGGGAAAGGCGCTCGTTGTCCGGCATGGTGTCGTCCAATGTCGGCGCGTTCATTCTCACAGAGAAGGTCTTGATCTGGCTCGACTGCTTCAGCCCGACAGCCTTCAAATTTTCCTGCAGCTCGCTGAATATTCTGACCTCCTCCGGCGAGGAGAGGTCGGCCGTTTTCATCCGGCTCTTGTAAGCCGACGCGATATCTGGCACCATCACCTTGACATCGCCGATAACAGTTGAGCCGCAGGCCAGCCGCCAGCCATCGTTAAACGCAGCATCGTCCAGATGGAGCGACTTCCTGCTTTTCAGGTCGCCCGACATCAGCTGGACCCGGCACTTGCCGCAGGAGCCGTTGCCTGAACACGGCGCGTCAATGACGACGTTGGCCTTCCGCGCCAGGTCCAGAAGGTTTTCGCCGGGAGCGGCGAAGATTGTGACATCTCCGCCGCCCTCGAATTGGAATATAACTTTATTCATATGTTAACTCCCGGAGGTAGTGGCAAACCAGGGTTTCGGACGGCAAATGGCCGTCCCTGCAGACACAGCGCGATTGACATATCATCCGTAGGGACGACCAGTGGTCGTCCGCTGGTTTGCTGCAGCCCCCACTCACATAAATTACATAATGGGCGCCATCGACAAGGCCGGATGGCCTTTTGACTGGAGAAAATCCAGAACGGCGTCTGATTCGGTGGCAATCGTCTCATCGCAGATCATATCCGTAAAGTTATCGATGCCGAAGAGCTCCTTGGCCGCTTTGTTGAGGCGGGCTGAAACGTCATCCTTCAGCTCCTTCGGCATCCACACGATGCGCTCAATGCCGCCCTCGGCGGCGATGAACTTTTTGGAGGAGATGAAGTGACGGCCGTGACCCATAAAGCCCGGCGTCTGAACGCCGCCGCCGGTATTGGAGGCCAGTTCGCCGAAGGTCATGCCCACCGGTGTGATTCCGGCGTATTCGCGGTTGGCAACAATGACGCCGTTTGCTTCCGGCATGATGCCGCAGATGCATTCAAAACAGCCGCAGCTGGTCATCGGGTCCTCCAATATGGAGTAGAGCGTCACCTTGTCAAGCGCGCCGTGAGTGGCTTCGTTGACAATCTTGTTGACCTCGGTGAACATGCCCGTGCGCTCGTCGATGCAGCCGATTTTTTTGATGGGCTGGCAGGGGCCGGCCGGCGTGAGCTCTTTGGTCGCCTTGGCGTCCAGCCAGGAGACGGCGCCGCAGAGGCCGAGGCGTTCCGGTGTGACGACGCAGCAGTGGGAAGGCGCGAAGGACTGGCAGAGCGTACAGGTATAAAACGTGTCGACGCTCTCATCCGTCATGGCCTGGAGGCGCTCGTCACGGGCGGTATAGCGCGGCATGCCTTCCTCGTTCAGGAGCTTCTCCACCTTGGCCTTGTCGGTGACGATGGTTACCTGGCATTTGTCCACGACGCTTGAAAATTCATCCATGACCTCATGGTATACGACCTCGCCCAGATCCTTGACACGCAAGCCCTTGGTGTAGGCGTCCTTGCTGATGCGGACACGGACCAGATTGCGCTGACCTGTATGCATAACGCCTTCGATATAATTGAACCAGTGGTGAATTTTACGCTCAATGACGGGCTCGAAATCCGTCTGCATCTTCTTGCCGGCGACCTCTACATAGGTAGCCAGCGGCAACTCCACCGGCGCTGTTCCGTCGATATCCGGTCCGATGACGATGATTTTATGATCTTCGATTTCTTCGGGTTTTTTCATGACAACCAGCTCGCAGGTGGGATTGCTGCCGGAATAAAACTCCGCGTGCATATCGCTCTTGCGGATGATCTCACCCTCGAAGGCGGAGGCAAAGCCCATGCAGATTTCGATATTTTTGGTCTTGACCTTGATATTGCGCAGCTCCAGTGAACGCTTGACGGTGTCCATATGATTCGTGACGGATTCCAGCGCGCCGGGGACCTGGTTTTCGCCCAGATCCACGTCTGTGATTACCGGGAAGCCCAGGGCGATTGCGCCCGCACCGGCGGACACGACGACTTCATTCAGCGCGCCGAAGGTGTTGACAAACGCGGGGACGCGCTCTTTTGTGTATTTCAGGAGTCCGGCCAGATCGCCCGGCTGCGCAGCGCCGAAGATGAGCGCGGCCCGAATGGCGACGGTGACGGCGTGAACGACGGCGGTGACATCATGGCCCAGCGGCACGACACGGTAGTCGAGACCCATCTTGACGCCGGCGGACACAGCCTGATCAATGACATCGCCTATGAGGAAAGTCAGAATGCCTTTCGTTTGGTACTCCTTCACGACCATCGCAAGCTGTGTTTCATCGTCAGCCCTTCCCAAAACGACGGCGACTCCAGGGATATCGCCCGTGACGAGGGGTACGCCCAGAGAGCGAATGGCAGGGTCGGGCACAAAGCCGATACCGCCTTCGTTCTCATATGGCTTCGCGCCATCCACAAATTTGAGACCTTCGAGGATTTCGGCGCCGACGGCTGTGGCAAGGCCCGCGTTCAAAGCGTCTCCAAGGTCCTCTTTATTGGTGATGAGACTCTTGAGGACACCGACGCAGGCAGGCAGATCGCCGAGCTTCGTGACCTTGACACCTGTCGCCGCGTAAATCGTGGGGAAGAAGTAGGCCGTATCCGGAAAGGCAACCTTGGTTTCCGCGCCGTACTTGGCTATGGCGTCGTTGACCGCGCCTTCCGTCAGCCCTGCGACGGCGTTCGATCCCTTGTAGATCAGATCTGTGAGCACACTCATTTCTTCTAATACCTCCTAATATATTCAGTTGTTTTGATATGATAGTAAATGCTGAAATTTTCTTCTGAGAGAAACACAGGAAATGTCATTCCGAGAAGCTTGCGACGAGGAATCTTGCGCCAAGACAGGGAAAGATCCCTCGCAGGCTCGGGATGACACGTATTTGCCCAATCTCGAAAGGGCTTAAAGCTCGAGCTTTTGAAGGATCTCCCGCAGGGCGGTCTTGACGGGGCTGTCGTCGGGGACGCCGGAGCTGGGCTTCCCTTCGGCGTCAAAACGGTACACCATCTCGTCCTGGGGAACGACGCCGACGAGGTCAAGATTCTGCTTTTCGATCTCTTCTCTGATTCCATCGTCCAATACGCCGTCGGGGGCTCTGTTGACGATGAGCTTTTTAACGCCCGGCTTCAGTTTCAGCTCGTCCACCATGACGGCAATGCGCCCGACAGCCTGGATGCCGCGGCGTGACGCATCGGAAACGAGGAGCAGAACATCGATATGCGGCAGGATGCCGCGGCTGATGTGCTCGAGGCCCGCCTCATTGTCTACGACCATGTAACGGTAGCCGCTCTTGTATTTGTCAATTTGTGATTTCAAAACGCCGTTGATGTAGCAGTAGCAGCCCTCACCCTGGGTTCGGCCCATGACAAGCAGGTCGTAGTCGTCATCTTCCACAAGCGCGTCGCTGAACATGTACTCCGTGTATTCCTGCTTCGTCATGTTCGGCGGGAGCGATTCATCGGCGGCGTCCTTGTACTGCATCTTTTCTCTTATATCGCCCAGAGTTGTGGTGACCCCGACGCCCAGGACCTCGTTGAGATTGGAGTTGGGGTCGGCGTCCACGGCCAGGATCGGTCCCTTGCCGGTTTTCCCAAGATAGTCGATGATCATGCCGCAGAGGGTTGTCTTGCCGGTGCCGCCCTTGCCGGCTACGGCGATGGTGATGGGTTTCATGTCGTGTTACTCCGTTTTCTTTGTCTTTAATGACTGGTATCCATGATAACTTTTCCGTTCACAAGATCGGCAGAGAGGAGCCTGCCCGTGATGCGCGTGTCATTTTCCAAGAGGTCCGTGAAAATGACGCCGTCGCCGTCCAGCTTGATTTTTTGGATATTATTCAGAAGAATGTTTTCAGACGATCCGTTTTTTTCATATACTTTCGAAAGGCACATAGTATATCAATCCTCTTCACTTCAGGCGCGTCAGGACGGTTTCAAGACGGGTGTTCACACTGGTGAGGGCGCCGATGCAGGATGCGATCTCCTCGGCTTCCCTTGACAGTCCCAGATGCTGCAGGCTGTGGACAAGGCCGTTAAGCTCCTCCTCATGGTGCGCGTTGTGGCTGAGGGTGTACTGCAGGAACGCCGCGGCCTCCGCCTTATTCTTCAAAAGCCCGTCGTGGCTGTGGGTGTGGCCGTCGTCGTGCGTATGCCCGTGTTCGTGCACATGCACGTGATTGTGGGTGTGCGCCGACCCGTCGGTATGGGTGTGTTCATGCGCGTGCTCGTGATCGTGGGGGTGTACATGGTCGTGAAGATTGTCATGACTGTGCATGGGCGTTACCTCCATTCTGATTAACCCCCCGATGGGGGATATGCAATTATGCGGATGACTATTCATTTTAATGATACAATTACAAGGATTTATGAACATTTGGCACTATAATAATTATAGAACGGATTATTTTAGTGTCAATAATTATTGGAAATAAAGATGAGTCCGTGCCAAAATAATGAATACATTCCAAAATGATTTTACCCAGCTTCCGTCAGCAAATGGCGTCTCATGCCGTCATTATGCACCTTTCGCACTTGACTATTCAGATGGTTTCTCTATATTATGGTATCAGAATTATGGTATCAGATGATGAAAAGCGGAGGCCTTACGGTGAAGCGGTATGAAGTGATTTGGGAGATCTTCAATAAATGCAGCGGCAATCAGATGCGCGACGTCTTTTTTGAGGAGATCGAGACAGATGACCCGGACGCGTATGTGTCGGAGAGATTTCAGGGTTATACGATAACGCCCGAAAAAAATCACCCGGCAGGCGAACGGATATATGAAATCGAAGCCGACGGGCTGCGCCAGCGGTTATCGCTGACAGAGATATAGCGGGGATGGACGATGGAGAAGAACCTGGCGTTGTTACTCAAAGAGAGCCTACGCGACCTGGACGAGCTGCGGGTACTCCAGTACTCGGTGGAAATGGCAGCGGAGGGGCAAACCTCTTATGAAATTTTTGAAACCCTGCTCGGAGGCATCGGGGAAGTTGACGCGCTTTACGAAGCCGGACAGTATTTTATCGCCGACCTGATGATGGCCGGCCATATCATGAAGAGCGTCATGAAAAAGGTGCTTGTTTTTCCGGGCGACGAACAGTTCGGTTCCTTCGGAAAGGTCGTTATCGCAACAGTGAAGGATGACATCCACGATCTGGGCAAAAATGTCATCGCAAACGTTTTGAGGCATAACGGCTTCGAGGTAACCGACCTCGGAGCGGATGTATCTCATGAACGGATCATCGAAGCCGTCAGGGAAATTGTACCCAACATTCTCATTCTCAGCGGGACCCTGAAAAGCTCGGCCGGCAGAATGGCGGAGAGCATCGCGGCGCTTCTGGGTGCCGGTCTGCGCGGCAGTATCCGCGTCATTGTCGGCGGTGCTTCCGTAACGCCGGAATCTGCGATAGAAATGGGCGCCGACGCATATAGCTCGGATATAAAGGATTGCCTGAAGGCTTGCCATACGTTTATGGCAATGGCAGCAGGGGAGAAGTAAAATGACAAAGCCGCTGTATTTACAGATCTCGGGACAATTACGTCAGAGCGTCATATCAGGTGAATACAGGCCGGGGGATATGCTGCCCTCTGAAAACGAGCTTGCAGCGCTTTATAAAACAAGCCGCATGACCGTCAGAAAGAGCCTCGGTGTCCTGGAGAGCGAAGGGCTGGTGCGGCCGTGGCATGGTAAAGGCTATTTTGTCCTGCAGCCCAAGTATACAATGTTTACCATGTATTTCGGTGATAGTGTCACGGACGGCCGGTTCAGATTTCAGGAGGTCAATATCATCCGGCCCACAAAAAATGTCGCCGATATGCTGCAGCTGAAAAAGCATCAGATGACAATCGTGACGCGGCGGATTCTGGAGCGGGACGGCCGTCCTGCTGCCTTCGACGAAAAATTCATCCCGTATGAGCGCGGTATGCCGAGTATCGAGTTCGAGCTCCACTTTACTGAATTTCCGGGCATGTTTGAAGAGCGCTTCGCGCCGATGTCGCTGCATACCGATATGACGATTGGCGTAGAAGCCGCACCTGTCCACGTCTGTAAAGCGCTCGGCTTGAAAACAGCCACGCATCTGCTCGTCATCAGCCGGCTGATCCGCGCCGACAGTGACGAACCGGAAGCCAATCCCGCCGGCATACCGGTGGGGTACGGCAAGCAGTATCTCACCGAAGCCTTTGGAAAGCTGTCGGCGAAATCCGGGTATTATTTACAGGAAAAATTATAGCATCCGGTTAACCGGGTTTCATTACAGAATACCGGCTTACAAAACGTAGGGGCAGACTTGTGTCTGCCCCTATGCGATTTTATGAATATAATCCTGCAAAAAACCCGCGAATAAACTGGAACATCAGCCTTCTGCGGCACTTGTTGTGCAATCCGATGTTGACGAACTCGCAATCGGAACCGACAGCTATTTTTTCGGCAGCTTTTTTCTTCCGATGAACCCCATGGGGGGGATTTTGTAGAATCTTTATAGTTTTTATACGTATCAACTTTTATCTCAAAAACGCTCGTTAAATATTTGACAATCGGCGCGTGAGTTGTTAGAATGCACATTGGGTCAACATGTAACATGTAAATACAAGTTGTACCTGTTCTACGAGTATGACAAAGGAGAATTGTAGCGATATGGATTTGAAGAATTTCACGACAGTCGAGCAAATGGAAGCAGAAACCGCCAAACTCAAGGAGTGCGCGGTCTGTGTCGGCGCTGAGACATGGGAAGACCGCAAAAAAAGCCAGACACCTTCCTGTAAATTTGGCGAAGACGGTGTCTGCTGCCGCATCTGCTCCATGGGCCCCTGCCGGATTACGCCCAAAGCGCCCCGCGGCATCTGCGGCGCGGACGCCAATGCAATTGCAGGTCGTAACTACCTGCGTATGGTCGCCGGAGGTGCCTCGGCGCACTCTGACCATGGCCGCGAGATTACCCATGTTCTCCACACAGCCAGCGCAGACGGACATTATCAGATCAAAGACACAGCAAAGCTCCTAAATCTAGCAAAGGAGTGGAATATCCCTTATGAGGGCAGGGATATTTATGAGGTCGCCCACGAGGTAGCGCTGGCCGGCTTGATGGAATACGGCAAGCC
>JAAYBH010000310.1 GCA_012718935.1 Clostridiales bacterium | reverse complement strand
TCTCTTTGGTTCAGCTGAAAGGCTTTGTCCGCGTTGATTGAGGCGGTTTTCGGGTGGCGGAAAGCGTGCAGGCCGCCGTGGGGGTTTCCGACATGCCAGTCGTAAAGAAAAAAATCGTGAAGGAGCCCGCCGCGGGCAGCGGACCGGTAATCGAGCCCGAGCTTTCTGCAAATGAGGTAACTGAAGATCGACACGTTCAGGCTGTGCTTTAGGCAGTCGACGCCCCGGTGCTGGTTGTAGCGCTTCATCGACCGGACATCTTCATGCTCAATAATTTCTGAGACACAGGCGAGATATTCCCTGCTCAATTCGGACGGGCTCATTTTTAGTTTATGTTCGGGCATGCAGGTCCTCCGTGAAAACGCATTTCTTACGACCTAATATGACATATTCCGGTGCCCGTGTCAATAACGCAGATAACAGCGGCTTCACCCGAGGCCGCTGTTATCTTTCCTGTTATTTACTGCACCGGCGGACAGCCGTTACGCCGTTTCGATGGCAGCGGCGTTCTGGAGGCCCAGCTTTTTTACGGCATCCTCGCGCATCTTGTATTTAAGGATTTTTCCGGCGGCATTCATCGGGAATTCACTTACGAAGTCTACATAGCTCGGGGTTTTATGCTTGGCCATGCTGGCGTAGACAAAGTCCTTTATTTCCTGCTCGGTGGCGGTGACGCCCTCCTTGAGGACGATGCAGGCCATGACCTCTTCCCCGTAGGCCACCGAAGGGACGCCGATCACCTGGACATCCTTGACCTTTGGATGGGTGTACAGAAACTCTTCGATCTCCTTCGGGTAAATGTTCTCTCCGCCGCGGATGATCATGTCCTTCAGGCGCCCTGTGATGCGGTAGTTGCCCTCAGGCGTCCGGCAGGCCAGATCTCCCGTGTGCAGCCAGCCGTCCTTGTCGATGGCGGCCGCCGTCGCTGCAGGCATCTTGTAGTAGCCCTTCATGATGTTGTAGCCGCGGGCGACAAATTCACCCGTCTCGTTATCCGGCAGGTCTTTGTACGTCTCAGGGTCAACGATTTTGCATTCGATACCGGGCAGAGCCCGGCCGACGGTGCCGACGCGGACATCGATAGGGTCGTCTGTCGAGCTCATGGTGCAGCCCGGGGAGGACTCTGTCTGTCCGAAGACAATCGTGATTTCCGACATGTTCATTTTTTCCAGAACATCCTTCATGACGGAAATCGGGCAGGGGGATCCGGCCATGATGCCGGTGCGCATATACGCAAAATCGGCGGGATTAAAATCCTTGTGCTCCAGCATGGCGATGAACATCGTGGGTACGCCGTTCACTGCGGTGATATGCTCCTGCTTGATGCAGGCCAGCGCCGATTTCGGAGAGAAATACGGCAGGGGTGACATCGTGGAGCTGTGGGTCATACAGGCCGCCATGGACAGGACCATGCCGAAGCAATGGAACATCGGCACATGGATGAGGAAGCGGTCCGCTGTGGACAGGTCCATGCGGTCGCCGATGCATTTGCCGTTGTTGATGATGTTGTAATGCGTCAGCATGACGCCCTTCGGGAAGCCCGTTGTGCCCGAGGTATACTGCATGTTGCAGACGTCGTCCTTATGGGTGAGCGCGGCGCGCCTGTAGACCTCCTCCACCGGGACGCGCTCGGAAAGCGCCAGTGCGTCCTCCCAGGTCAGACAGCCCTTTTGCCGGGAAGAGACCGTGACGACATGGCGTAAAAACGGCAGCCGCTTGCAGTGGAGCGGCTTCTCCGCCGGGGTGTAGACAAGCTCGGGGCAGATTTCCTTGATAATCGAGACATAATCGGAGTCCCTGTAACCGTCGATCATGACGAGGGTATGGACGTCGGCCTGCCGCAGCAGGTATTCCGCCTCCCGTATCTTATACGCCGTGTTCATGGTGACGAGGACAGCCCCGATTTTAACGGCCGCCCAGAAGGTGATGAACCACTGAGGGACATTCGTCGCCCAGATGGCGACCTTGTCGCCGGCTTTTACGCCCAGAGCGAGGAGGCTGCGGGCAAACGTATCCACATCCTCCCGGAACTCCGCATAAGTACGTGTGTAGTCCAGCGTCGTATAGCGGAAGGCATACTGGTCCGGGAATTCTTCCGTCACCCGATCCAGGACCTGGCTGAAGGTCAGGTCGATCAGTTCGTCCTTCGGCCAGATAAACTTGCCCGTATTGCGTTTATTCCTGAAATATTTGTCTCCGCGCTCGCGGATTTTTATGAACCTGTTCATGACATTGACATAATGCGGCAGGATAATATCCGGATCATTCAGACCGGAATCATCTGTCCGGTGTTCCAGAGAGAGGGCGCCGCTGTAGTCGATGGAACGCAATGCGGCGGCCATTTCTGTCATCGGAACGACACCGTCGCCGATCAGACAGGGTCGGACCACGCCATCGGCCTGCTCCGAATCGCGCACGCGGACGTGCTTGACATAGGCGCCCAGGTTTTTGATCGTCGCGTCCGCAGATTCGCTGTTATAGACGTACGGATGATGCAGGTTCCACAGGGCGGCCAGATTATCGCAGGCGAAGCGGTCCAGCATCCGGCAGAGCTTTGCGGTATCCGCATAAATACCCTTTGTTTCAATGAGCAGGATGATGCCTTCTGATTCCGCCAGAGGGATGAGTTCGCCGATGATGGAGGCGCCGCGCTCTTCGCCCTCCTCATTCTCAAAATCTATATCAAGACAGACATACGGGGCATGGAGGGCCGAGGCCAGCAGGATACAGTCGGCTGCTTCCTTCATGGTCGTGTTTCGGGCCGAATCCCCGGAGGAAATAGTGACCGTAATGCAGGGGATGCTCAGCTTGTTGTCACCAAGCCTTCGAAAAAAGTGCTGCCTCTCCGCTGACCGCACCGTATTGAGAAATTTCTGGGCGTCAGATGCGGAATAGAGCAATTCAAGGCCGGATATACCCATGCTGCCGGCCAGGTCGCAATGCTCGTTCCAGCTGAGGACCGGCCAGTTGCCCGTAAAATATGACAGCTTCATAAGCTCTTTTCCTCATTGACGATCTTGTTGACAGCGCTCAGGTATGATCGGATGCTGGCGCCGACGATATCGGTGGAGAGGCCGCGCCCGGAATAGAGCCGGCCATTGCTGCGGAGCTTTACAAGCGCGTCGCCCATGGCCTCATGGCCTTCTGTCACGGCTTGTATCTGGAATTCATCCAGCTCAAAATGACGTCCGAGAATCTGCTCGATGGCCTGGAAGGCTGCATCGATCGGCCCGTCTCCGGTGGAAATCGCCTGGAGCGGGGTGCCGTCCTTCAGAAGGCGGATGAAAGCCGTTGCGACAATAGCGTTTCCGCTGTTGATCACATAGTTGTCCAGATGATATGTCGGCGTGACCTGTCCGGCTGTTTCTGCAACGATAGCCTCGAGATCGCGGTTGACAACCTTTTTACTTCGGGCAATCTCCTTGAAAACCCTGTAGATTTCATTGAGATCGTCTTTGCTGACGTCATAACCCAGGAGCTCGATACGCCTTTGGACCGCTGATATATCGGCGTCTGCCCGCAGCTCCTCCTGATCGGCAGCGCCGCCTTCTTCCGCGGCGGGAGCAAAGCGGCCGGAACGGCCGGATCCTGTAATGGTGTCGATCTGACGGCAGGTCCGGAAGAGCGCCGTGACATTTGCCCCGCAGGTAATATCAAGCGCCTCGCCGCGCACCTTCAGGGCATTGAGGAACTGCTCCATAGACAGGTGACCCGAATTGCCGCCGCAGGATACCTTAAACTGCTGCACACCGCAGCCGGCGACCGCCAGGGCGGAAGCCGCGGCGAGCCCAAGATGGTCCCTCAGATGCAGCGAAAGCACGACATTTGAGAGCGCGGGCACCTTGTTTTTTACAGAGCTTATAAATGCCGAAATTTCTTCCGGTGTCATTTCGCCCGTGGAATCGCAGAGCGTGATGATTTTCGCGCCGGCGGTGATCGATGCATCAATGACGGAGCATAAAAATTCGATATCGCTGCGCGTTGCGTCCTCGGCGGTAAACTCAACATTCGGACAGAGCGAGAGGCATGTTTGCAGCGTCTCCTTGATCTGGCTGAGCATTGTGTCTGCTTTCAGACGATAAACATATTCCATCTGCACCGTCGATGTGGGGACGATCAGATTCAGCCGGGCCTTTTTCGCCTTGGCAAGCGCACCGGCCGCTCTTTCGACGCCGGCCTTGTCCAGAGAAACGGGAACACAAATGACGCAGCTTTCAAACATCGTTGATAAGGTGCGTACGAGGACGCCGTCTGCCGCTGCATCGCCGACGAAGCATGTTTCCACGGCATCGATTTTAAGCTTTTCCAGGAGCTTTGCAATTTCGATTTTTTGCTTGAAGCTCAAGCCGGTTGCAAAGAGCTGTTCGCTCTCGCGCAAGGAGATGTCAACGATTTTTACTTCGCTCACAAGCAATGCCTCCTCCGAAAATATCCTATACCGTTATCGTCCAGCCCATATCGTCTTTACGCTTTCCTGTCTGTATACCGTAAAGGGTATCATACAGCTTGCCGGAAAGCGCGCCGATTTTGCCGCCGGCGATGGTAAATTTGTTATTCGACAACTTGAATCCAGCCTTTAGGGGCTTCAATACGGCCAATCTGGATGCCGGTAAGGGTATCGTAAAGCCTCTTTGTAACCGGGCCCATACCTTGGGCGCTGTTGGCCATGACGATTTCGTTGCCGTGGTCGACGATTTTGCCGACAGGGGAAATGACGGCGGCTGTGCCGCATAGGCCGCACTCTACAAAATCTTTGACCTCGGTCAAAGGAATTTCTCTTTCTTCAACCTCAAGATTCAGATACTCCTTGGCAATATGGAGCAGTGAGATACGTGTGATTGACGGCAGGATGCTGTCTGATTTCGGAGTCACGACCTTGTTGTCCTTCGTCACGAAAATAAAGTTAGCCCCGCCGGTCTCCTCGACCTTTGTATGTGTCGCCGCGTCCAGGAACATATTCTCATCAAAGCCGTTTTTGTGCGCGGTAACAATAGCGTGGATGCTCATGGCATAATTCAATCCAGCCTTAATGTTGCCTGTCCCGTTCGGAGCTGCCCGGTCAAAATCGCTGACGCAGAGGGTCAGCGAACGGACGCCGCCTTTAAAGTACGGGCCGACAGGCGTTGTCAATATACGGAACTGATAGTCTTTAGCCGGCGCGACACCGATGACGGGCGAGCTTCCGAACATAAACGGGCGGATGTAAAGCGTGGCGCCGTAGCCATACGGGGGAACATATGCCGCATTCGCTTTGACCGTCTTCATGACCGCATCGACGAATCTTTCTTTCGGAAACACCGGCATTTCAAGCCGCTTGGCACCGTTCTCCATGCGTGCGGCGTTCATATCGGGACGAAAAGCCACGATACGCCCGTCCTCCGTCGTATAGGCTTTCAGACCCTCAAAACATGACTGAGAATATTGGAAAACACCAGCACATTCGTTTATTGAAACTGTGCTGTCGCTGGTTAGCTGCCCGCCGTCCCATGCGCCATTGATGTAATTGGACACATAACTTTTATCTGTTTTCCGATAGCTGAAATCGAGATTTGCCCAATCAAGGCTCTTTTTTTCCACAGCTTGCACTTCCTTTAAAACAATTATTTGATGTACCCAAACGCCTTCATGTTCAGGTCATTCAGCTTTGCTTTCTCGCCGGTGAACATTTTTTTCATGACGGCTTCGATGGACTTTTCGGAGACAATGTTTGTCGCGCGGACGAGAGCGCCGAGCATGATCATATTGCCGATCTTGACGTTGCCGAGCTCCTTGGCGATTTCGTTGATAGGAACGCTGATAACCTCAATATCCGTTCTTTTTGCGGACTGATCAATCATCGACGTGTTGAGCAGGAGCACACCGCCCTGCTTGACCATGGGTTCGAATTTTATCAGTGAAGGCAAATTCATGACGACGACGGCATCGGCTTCATAAATGAGCGGACAGCCCACCGGCTTGTCGGAAACAACGACGGTGCAGTTGGCCGTACCGCCGCGCATCTCCGGTCCGTAGGACGGGAAAAAGGTGGACGATTTATCTTCCAGCATGGCGGCATACGTGACCATCTGCCCCATCAGCAATACACCCTGGCCTCCGGAGCCGGCAAAGAAAAGCTTCGTCGTACTCATTGCACTTCCTCCGGTTTCCTGAAGACACCCAGCGGGTAATAGGGGATCATATTTTCGCCGAGCCACTTCATTGCTTTATGGGGCTGCAGACCCCAGTTTGTGGGGCAGGTGGACAAAAGCTCTACAAACGCAAAGCCCAGCTTCTTTTCCTGGACCTCAAAGGCGCGCCGGACGGCTTTCTTTGCCAGCCGGATATGGGCGGGTGAATCGAGAGCGACGCGCTCTACATAGACGGCGCATTCCAGAGTTGAAATCAGTTCAGCCATTCGGATGGGCATGCCGGCCTGCTCCCGGGTGCGGCCTTCCTGAGAGGTCGTTGTCTTCTGGCCGATGAGCGTCGTCGGCGCCATCTGGCCGGAGGTCATGCCATAGACGCAGTTGTTAATAAAGAAGGTGCAGAATTTTTCGCCCCTGGCCGCTGCGTGGACGATCTCACCCATGCCGATGGAGGCCAGGTCGCCGTCCCCCTGATACGTAAAGACCATCTTGTCGGGGTGGACGCGCTTGATGCCGGATGCGACGGCCGGCGCGCGCCCGTGGGTGGACTCGCACATATCGATGTCCATAAATTTGTGGATCTGTACGCTGCAGCCGATAGAGGCGGCGCCGATGGTATCGCCGAGCTTTCCCATTTCGTCCAGCGTTTCAATGATCAGACGGTTGGCGATGCCGTGGGTGCAGCCGGGGCAGAAGTTTGTCTCGGCATCCGTCATTCCTTTTGTATAAGTAAATACAGGTTTCATAGTGTTCTCCTTATGCATTCAGCGCGTCAAGGTAAATCTTTTTGGCTTTTTCCGCAATCTCGATAGATGTCGGAATCATGCCGCCCGTGCGGTGGATCAGGCTGACCGGATAACGGCCGCAGACGCCCCGTTTGACATCGTCGAGCATCTGACCCATGCTGAGTTCCGCCGAGATGACGACCTTCGTCTTATCACTGATTTCGTCAAAGGCCTGATACGGGAACGGCCAAAGGGAAATCGGGCGGATGATGCCGGCTTTGAGGCCCTCCCCGGCGAGAATTTCAATGGCTTCTCTCGCGATCCTGGCGACGGTGCCGAAAGCCACGAAAACGATGTCGGCATCCTCGACGCCGATGCTTTCATATCGGCAGAGCTCTTTTTCAGCCAGTGCGTATTTTTTGAAAAGCTTTTCGACATGCTTTTCAAGTTCGTCCGGCAGCATCCGGAGGGATTTTACGATGCGTCGTTTTGTGGCGTCACTGCCGTAACCTGTGATGGCCCAAGGCTTTTTTGCCCGGATATCCGCTTCCTTCATGAAGGGGCGCGGCTCCGGCAGCCTAACAGGCTCCATCATCTGGCCCATGATGCCGTCGGCGAAAATAAAGAACGGATTCTGCCAGTAATCGGCCAGCGGTATGGCTTCGTAAATGAGGTCCACAGCCTCCTGGACACTTGCCGGCGCAAAGACGGGGATGTGATAGTCGCCGTTGCCGCCGCCTCGGGTCACCTGGAAATAATCGGCCTGTCCGGGCTGAATGCCGCCGATGCCGGGTCCGCCCCGGGAGACGTTGACGATCACAAGGGGGACCTCCGCCGAGCACATAAAGCTCAGGCCTTCCTGCATCAGCGCAATACCGGGGGAGGAGGACGACATGAAGACGCTGCCGCCGGCAGCGCCTGCACCGTAAGCCATGTTGATAGCCCCCAGCTCGCTTTCGGCCTGAAGGAAAACGCCGCCGCGCTTTGGCAGCTCCCGGGACATGTATTCGGGAATTTCGCTCTGCGGCGTAATCGGATACCCGAAATAGAACTTCGCCCCACCGCGGATGGCAGCTTCAGCGAACGCCTCGTTGCCTTTCATGAGTACTTTATCCGTCATTGGGACTCATCCTCCTTATAAATGGCGATCGCCCCGTCGGGGCAGACAAGCGCGCAGGACTGGCACCCGATACAATCCTCCTGACGGGAAATTGAAGCGGGGTTGTAGCCCCTGTTGTTGATTTGCTCGCTCATGACGATGATGCCCTTGGGGCAGAACGCATGGCACAGTTCACAGCCCTTGCATTTGTTGCTGTCGAACTGGACTTGAAATTTTGCCATTTCCTTGGCTCCTTTCGGATCTGCTTATATTTCTCGCTACATGTGATTGATGAAAGACTTGAAAGGGATTCATCATTTGTCGAGCCACGAGGGCCGCATAAAGAGGCCCAGCGGCATCAGACAGCCGGTAAGCTCTTTCAGCGCATCCGCCGCGACAAGCTGTTCGGGGTAACAGTCGCACCACAGGACTTTACCTGTCTGCCGGCAAAATTCCTCGCATAATCGATGGCCGCGGAGAATGATGTCGGCCGTCGTCTCGCGCAGCAGGTGCGTATTGTTGACAACGCCCTCGACGGTGAGCCCGGTGACCTCCTCTATGGCGCGGACATGCCCGATGGCGCTTTTTACATCGCGCGTCTCATATCGGCTGAAATTCAGCATGGCCAGCACCACGGTCTCTTTCGGTGTGAAATATTTACCGAACTGGTTGAGCACCTTGGCGCCGCTGTCATTGCCGCCGGCGTCAATGATCACGCGGCAGCCCTTGTCCTCGAGCGGCGCGCGGATGTCGGCGGCAAGCTCCGGCAGCTCGGCTGTAATCTCGGTTTTATAAATACCGCCGTAGACTTTAACGCCCGCCTTTTCGAGCATACCCATACGCTCCCGGGAACGGAAATACGGGTTGACGATATCCAGGTCGACCACCGACAGACGCGGATACAAACGCTCCTTCTGCTGCGAAAGGCGCATGGCGTAGCTGACGGCAAATTCCGTCTTACCGCTCCCGTAATGACCGGTGACGATCATGATTCTTTTTTTCACCTGAAATGTATCGTTGTTCATGATGATCCATACCGCCTGAGCCTGAAAAAGACTGATAAATAGTATACGCCGAAAAGGCCCTGTTTGGCAAGCCGGAGATTTAATAATTTAGCATGTTATCGCCTTAAACTAAACAAAAAAAGAGCGAACCGCTGAGCGATTCGCCAAAGAAAGGGTTGTGGGATAAAGATATGAGCTTACGTCCTTCAGCTTCGAATACGAAGATCCAAGGACCTGCGGCATCCTCATGCCATTGGATAAGCTGTACTTAGATAATACTCCCATTTACACAATCTGTAAATAGGAGTATTTGTCGTATCGTCACTAGTTTTGTCGAGCGCTCAGCCGCGTTGCCTTCCGCATTACTCCTTTTTGCCGGCTTGCATACTGAGGTACGCGTTGATGAAGCCGTCGATGTCGCCGTCCATGACGGCGTTGATGTTGCCATTTTCAAAATTGGTGCGGTGGTCCTTGGCCAGGGTGTACGGCATGAAAACATAGGACCGGATCTGGCTGCCCCACTCGATTTTCATCTGCTCGCCCTTGATGTCGCTGATCTTGTCTAGGTGCTCGCGCTCCTTGATTTCAACGAGCTTCGAGCGGAGCATACGCATGGCGACCTCCCTGTTCTGGTGCTGGCTGCGCTCCATCTGGCAGGCGACAACGATGCCGGTCGGCAGGTGCGTGATGCGGATGGCGCTTTCTGTTTTGTTGACATGCTGGCCGCCGGCGCCGGAGGAACGGTAGGTGTCGACCCGCAGGTCCTCCGGTTTGATTTCGACCTCTACATCGTCGGAGATAAGCGGCGTCACCTCAACAGCCGCGAAGGATGTGTGGCGCCGGCCCGATGAATCAAATGGTGATATCCGGACGAGGCGGTGAATGCCGCCCTCGCTTTTTAGGTAGCCGTAAGCGTTTTCGCCGTCGATCTCAATCGATGCGGATTTGATACCGGCCTCCTCGCCGTCCAGGTAGTCCAGAATCTTATATTTCATGCCGTGGCGTTCGGCCCACCGGGTATACATCCTGTACAGCATTTCAGCCCAGTCCTGGGCTTCGGTGCCGCCGGCCCCCGCGTGAAAGGACAGGATGGCGTTGCATCCGTCGTATTCGCCGGACAATAGCGTTGACAGGCGCGCCGTTTCAAGGTCATTTTCAAACGCAGCGAATTCTTCCTCAAGCTCCGGCAGAAGACTCTCGTCGTTTTCCTCTATCGCCATCTGGCACAGCGTCATGAGGTCGTCCCATCGCGAGGCCAGCTTCCTGTAGCCAGACAGCTTGTTTTTAAGCTGCTTTATTCTTTGAAGGACCTTTTGAGAGTTATCCAAATCATTCCAAAACCCGTCCTGAGCGCTTTCTTTTTCAAGCTTGTCAACCTCCGCTTCGGCGTCTTCAAGCTTGAGCGCCTTGCCGAGGCTCTGGAGCGTCGGCTTGAGGGCAAGGATCTTAACTTTATAATCGTCAAATTCTATCATTGGCAGACCACTTTCATTGCAGATTTGTCTGTTCCGGTTTTTATCGGAATAAGCGCTCGCTGGGGACCGTGCCGGTGTCGCCGTATATGAGGTCGTCGATATCTTGCGGGATCCCGCCCGAGCAAGCGTTGATGATCGTTATCATACTCTCACTCCCGTTTTATGATAACACCATCATATGCCGGGGAGCATTTCCGGGTTCCGTCAGGTTATGCTTTCTTTAAAACGGCGACAGCGACCTGGGGGTTGTTCAGAAAACGGGGGACACCCGTTTTGTTGCCGATGCCACGGGAGACGAGCATTTTTGTGCCGCCCTTCGTATAAACGCCGCTTGTATACGGCGGAAATAATTCCCGGGACGGACCGAGAAGCCCTCCGGCCAGCGGAAGTCGGATGAGACCGCCGTGCGCATGCCCGCACAGGATCAGGTCGATACCCTGCCCCGAGAGCTTGTTCAGATAGATATTCCGATGGGCAAGCAGGACAAGGAACGTGTCGCCCTCAACCATTCGTAACTGCGATATAAACGCTTCGGGTGGTATCATGTCGGCAGGACCATTCGGGTCGTCTATGCCTGCCAGGACGATGGAGGCCTTGCCGATGCTTAGGCGCACATACTCATTTTTCAGGACCGTTACGCCGCTGTCAACGAGCATTTTCAGGAGCTCACGCACCCAGCCGGAATCCCATTCGTGGTTTCCGGTCACATAGTAGACAGGTGCGATGTTGACCAGTGACCGAATAAGCGGCTGCACGATACCAAGCGCTTCGTCCATATCGTCGATATTGCTGACCAGGTCTCCCGTAACGGTGATGATATCCGGCTGCGCTTTTCGGACGGCGTCAATAAGCCTGGAATTGTCCTTGCCGAATACCGCCGCATGGATATCGGAGAGCTGAACGATCCGATACCCGTCAAACGCAGCAGGCAGACTGCTGTAGCCGAGAGGATACTCGTCCACTGTGACGCGGGTATTGCTGTCAAGAAGCATTAATAATATAAGCATTATCAGCAACAGCAGAATTATAAAACCGGTATGGCGGCGTTTTTTCATCATTTTCATTCTTCAACCATTCCCCTGCCGCTGATCGCCCATATGGTTATCCTTGGAGGTCAGGCCTCCTTATCGCGCACGAAAACGTGTGTGATGTTTTTGTCTGTCGTATGGCGGAAATCAACCTCAAAACGGTCAATTGACTTAATGAGTGACGAAAGCTTCTTGAATCCGTAACTTCTGTGATCAAAGTCCGGCTTCTTTTTCAAAAGCAGATTACCCAGCTCGCCCATGAACACCCAATCATCATCCTCAGAAAGGTCTGATATCGAATCGGCGATAAACTGCACCACATCCTCCGGCACCTTGGTCCCGCGCGTTTTGACCTGCACGGGCGGCTTTGGCCTGGCCTTGTCGGCTGCAAGCTTATGCTCCTCATCCGTTGTCTTCGGTTCTTCGAAATTTGCGCGGATGACTTCAATATATGTGAACTTGTCACAGGCGGCGATAAACGGGCCCGGTGTTTTCATCTCGCCGATGCCGATGACGCGCTGACCGGCCTCGCGCAGCCGAATAGCCAGACGGGTGAAGTCGCTGTCGCTGGAGACGATGACAAAACCGTCCGTTTTTTCGGTATAGAGGATGTCCATGGCATCTATGATCATCGCCGAGTCAGAAGAATTCTTACCGGTGGTATAGCTGTACTGCTGGATTGGCGTGATGGCGTTTTCCAGAAGCGTATACTTCCATCCGCCAATGGAAGGATTCGTCCAGTCTCCGTATATGCGCTTTATCGTCGGCGTCCCGTAGATGGCAATCTCCTCCATGACGCTTTTGATGCAGTTGCGGGGAACATTCTCGGCGTCAATCAGAACGGCAAGCCGGAGGTTATTCAAATTCAAAGCGTTTGATGTCAATTTTACACCTTCCCATCGTTTTGTTATTGACAATAGGTTTTCAGTCCAATCAGACAGCAGCAAGATTTCGTGTGTGCGAAGCTATTATAATGGACAGGCGGGAGATAATCAACAGCTTTCATATGTGAAGCTGGTATCGGCATGATATCAGGTTGTCAACAAACCCACATAATTATCCACAAAATACCAAAAATTAATGTCGATTACTGTCGGAAATTGACAGCCGGGGGTTGTATTTGGTGAGTGCGGTGATTATGACTAATAAACATTGGGTCCCGCGTCGTTAAATATTCAAATTATTAAGAAATTATTAAGAATATATTAAAATTGTTGTTTTTCGCTTTGAAAAGGGGTATAAATAGAGCTGTGTTTAACTTACTGGGAAAAATACCCAAAGGAGCAATAGGCTATGGAAACGGTTGGCCTGATTAATTATATCCTGTCCATAACATTCACAGTGTTTTATCTTTATCAGTTTGTGTATTTGCTGGCCCCGATGTTTAAGAGAAGCAAACCCGAGCTGACGGCTGCCGGCATGCACAGATACGGCGTATTAATCTCGGCGCGGAATGAAGAAACCGTTATTACCCAGCTGATCGGCAATATTCATGAGCAGAATTATCCCGGCGAGCTTGTCACTGTCTTCGTTGTTGCGGACAACTGCACCGACAATACTGCAAAAGCAGCCAGGGGGGCCGGCGCCGTCGTTTATGAACGCTTTAACAAACAGCAGATCGGTAAGGGTTACGCGCTCGATTTTTTGCTGACGAGAATCAAAGAAGATTACGCGAAAGATGCCTTTGACGGTTTTTTTGTTTTTGACGCGGATAATCTGCTGGATGAAAACTATATCTCGGAGATGAACAAAACCTTTTCACAGGGGCACCGGATCATCACCAGCTACAGAAATTCAAAAAACTACGATGCCAACTGGATATCAGCCGGTTATTCGCTATGGTTTCTGCGCGAGTCGCAGTTCCTGAATCATTCCAGAATGCTGCTTGGCACGAGCTGTTCCGTTTCAGGAACCGGATTTTTGGTGCACAGGGATGTTATTGAGAAAAACGGCGGCTGGAAATTTTTCCTGCTGACGGAGGACATTGAATTCTCCGTCCACAGTATCATCAACGGGGAGCGGATTGCCTTCTGCAAGAAGGCGATACTCTACGACGAGCAGCCGACGGATTTCAAGCAATCCTGGCGGCAGCGCCTGCGTTGGGCAAAAGGTTTTCTGCAGGTTTTCCGCAAATACGGCGGCGCGTTGGCAAAATCGATTTTTACAAATAAAAGCTTTTCGAGTTACGATATGCTGATGATCATCCTTCCGGCACTTTTCCTGACTTTATTGAGTGTCGTATGCAACGTTATTGCCATCATAATCGGCTCCATGCTCAGTTATGACGTGTTCGCCGCGCTCAGCTCGCTGATCCAGACGAGCGTCAACGGCTACCTGCTCCTTTTTACCATCGGACTCATCACGCTGATATCCGAGTGGAAGCAGATTCATTGCAAGCCCTTTTACAAAATCGTCTATTTATTCTCCTTCCCGATCTTCGAATTTACCTATATCCCTATCGCATTGGCGGCGCTCTTCGGGAAGGTTGAGTGGAAGCCGATCATTCACAAGGAAGTCAAAACACTGGCGGATGTCCGCGGTGAAATCAGAAAAGCGGGCTGATAATCCGGTAAAGTGAGATATTGTTGATCATAATCATGTGTGGTATACTACCTGAAAGGCGGTATACCACTCTTTTTTGGAGGAACCGGAAATGAATTTGAACGCGCCGTGGCTTGAGCATTATGGGAATATCCCAAAAAATCTGCAGTATCCGGATTGCTCGATGAGCGATCTGGTCTTCCAGACAGCCCGGAAATATCCGGACACGGCTGCCTATGATTTTTTTGGAAGCCGGGCGTCTTACGCCGAGTTCGCCGGGAAGATCGACGAATGTGCGCGTGCGCTTGCCGCAGCCGGGATCAAGGCCGATGACCGGGTCACGATTTGTATGCCGAATGTGCCCCAGGCTGTCATCATGTTTTACGCCCTCAACAGGATCGGCGCCGTTGCGAACATGGTCCACCCGCTGTCGGCAGAAGAGGAAATCGTTTTCTATGTTAATAGCAGCAGCAGCGTCGCCGCGCTGACGCTGGATCAGTTCTACCCGAAATTTGAGGCCATCATGGATCGGATATGCATAAAAACGCTCCTGATCACCGGTATTGACGACGGGCTCAAAGGAATAAAGAAGCTCGCCTACCCAATGACGCTGGGCAGGAAGATCAGGAGAATAAAAACGGGCGGGAAAGTGATACGCTGGCTGGACTTCATCAAAAACGGGCGGAATTATGACACTCAGTATTCTGTTACCCGAATAGGCGATGATTTGGCTGCGATCCTGTACAGCGGCGGAACGACGGGGAAGACGAAGGGGATCCTTCTGACGAACCTGAACTTCAACGCGCTTGCCATGCAGACGGTCGCCGCCAGCAACTGCATCGTGCCCGGCCATATCATGCTGTCCATCATGCCTGTGTTTCACGGATTCGGTCTGGGAGTCTGCATACATACGGCGTTTACAAGCGGCATTACATGCATCCTGGTGCCCCAATTCTCGGTCGCTTCATACGCGGAGCTGCTGAAAAAGTACAGACCCCACTACATCGCCGGCGTACCAACGCTTTTCGAGGCGCTGCTCCGGATCGAGAAGCTTGATGGTCTCGATATGTCGCAGCTTGAAGGCGTATTTTCAGGCGGGGACTCATTGTCCGTTGAGCTCAAACGCAAGGTTGACGCTTTTCTGGAAGCCCACGGCGCTAAAATACAGATCCGGGAGGGCTACGGTCTGACAGAGAGCGTCACGGCCAACTGTCTGACGCCAAAGGATTTTCATAAAGAGGGGAGCATCGGCATCCCATATCCGGATATGTATTTCAAGATCGTCAGACCCGGGACGCAGGAAGCGGTGCCGTATGGTGAATTAGGCGAAATCTGCCTCACGGGACCGACTCTGATGAAGGGGTACGCCGACAATCCCGAAGAGACGGCACAGACGCTTCAGACACATCCGGACGGGCATGTCTGGCTTCATACGGGCGACCTCGGTGCGATGGATGAGGACGGTTTCCTGTATTTTCGCCAGCGCATCAAGCGCATGATTATTTCGTCGGGTTACAGTGTTTACCCGTCTCAGATCGAAAACGTCATCAACGCCCACGAGAAAGTCCTGACAAGCTGTGTCATCGGTGTGCCCGACCCCTACAGAATGCAGAAGATTAAAGCGTTTGTCGTGCTGCGTGACGGTGCGGAGGCGACGGATGAAATCAATGAAGCAATCCTTGAGCACTGCAGAAAGAACATTGCAAAATACGCCATGCCCTGCGAATTTGAATACCGCGCCGCCCTTCCGAAAACCCTCGTCGGCAAGGTGGCATATCTGGAGCTCGAAAAGGAAGAGGAGGAAAAGCTCAGAGCCGCAGGGGAATAATGCCGGCAATTAATAAGCAGCGAACGGTTCTGAACCGTTCGCTGCCTCTTTTTTACCCGCCAAGATATGCTTTTCTGATCTCGTCGCTTTGGGAGAGCTCCTCCCCTGTGCCGGACAGGGATATCAGTCCCGTTTCAAGGACATAGGCTCTGTCGGCCACCTCGAGCGCCATACCCGCGTTTTGCTCTACGAGAAGGATGGTTGTCCCGTTTTTTTTGTTGAGCTCCTCGATGATTTCGAATACCTGCTCTACCAAAATCGGCGCAAGGCCCATGGATGGTTCGTCCAGCATCATCAGCTTCGGCCTGCTCATGAGCGCGCGCCCCATCGCCAGCATCTGCTGCTCACCGCCGGACAATGTCCCGGCGACCTGCCTGCGCCGTTCCTTCAGTCTTGGAAACCGCGCGTATATGGCATCCAGGTCGTCTTCGGAAAAAGCTCTCTGTGAGAAAGCCCCCATCTCAAGGTTTTCCATGACCGTCATCCGCAGAAATATCCTGCGCCCCTCGGGGACATGCGCGAGCCCGGCCCGGACGATTTTATGGGCTTCCGTTTTTGTAATATCGCTGCCGTCAAAAACAATGCTGCCGGTTTTGGTGCGCAGGAGGCCGGAGATTGTCTTTAATACAGTTGATTTGCCGGCCCCGTTGGCGCCGATCAGCGCGACGATCTCACCGGGGTGAACCTCAAAGGAAATGCCCTTGATGGCGTGGATAGGGCCGTAATAGACGTTTATATCATTGACGTGCAGCATATCAGCGCCCCTTCTTTCCAAGATACGCCTCAATGACATCGGGATCGGATTTGATCTCCTCCGGCGTGCCCTTTGCGATAATTTTCCCGTAGTTGAGTACGGCGATCCCTTCACAGATGCCCATAACAAGGTTCATATCATGCTCGATCAGCAGAATGGAGATCTGGAATGTGTCGCGAATCTTGCGGATGTTATCCATCAGCTCGCCCGTTTCGGAGGGGTTCATGCCGGCGGCCGGTTCATCCAGCAGAAGCAGCGTCGGATTCGTCGCAAGCGCCCGAACGATCTCCAGCCGGCGCTGTGCGCCGTACGGAAGGCTTCCGGCCTTTTTGTCCGCCATATCGGCCATATCGAAAATGGAAAGCAGGTCCAGCGCGCGGCTCCGGGCAACCTTTTCGGCGCGCCAATAGCCGGGCAGGCGAAGAATTGCCCCCGCCAGACGATAATCCATTTCGTTGTGCAGACCGATCAGTACATTGTCCATAACAGTCAGTTCCTTGAAAAGGCGGATGTTCTGAAATGTCCGTGCGATACCGGCTCTGTTGGCCTGCGCCGTGGTCATGTTTTTTGTATCTTTGCCCTCGAGCAGCATCCGGCCGCGCGTGGGCTGGTACACCTTTGTCAGCAGGTTGAAAACCGTGGTTTTCCCGGCGCCGTTCGGTCCGATCAGGCCGGCGATTTCCGTGCGTCCCAATGTAAAATTGAAATCGTCGACAGCCGTCAGGCCGCCGAAGTCAATGCCAAGGCAGACACACTCGATGGCGGGCGTCTTATCTCTGTCCCTGTCGGGAATGAGCATTTCACGCGGGTCATGCTTTGCCATCGGCGTCACCTTCCTTCCCTGTCCCGGCTGCAAATTTTGACGATATACGCTCCCAGGGCTTTCCCAACAGCCGGGACAGCGAGAAGTCGTAAGTCCCCATCAGGCCGGAGGGCTTGAAAATCATGACGATAATCAACAAAAGCGAATACAGCACCATGCGATATTCGTCAAAGGCGCGCAGCAGCTCGGGTAATGCAGTGAGCACCGTTGCGGAGATAACAGAACCAATCATGGAACCCATGCCGCCCAGAACAACCATGACAAGGATTTCGATGGATTTCATGAAGCCGAAGTTTGACGGGTTGAGAATACCGAGATAGCCGGCGTAGAGAGAACCGGCGACGCCGGCGAAAAAGGCGGACATGACAAAGGCCATTGTCTTGTAATATGTCGTTTTGATACCGCATGATTCGGCGGCGATCTCGTTCTCTCTGATGGATAAAACCGCTCGGCCATGGCGGGATTTCATCGTCGTATGAATGATGTAACACACGATGAATACGCATATGAACGTGTCGAGAAAGGTTGTGGTTTTCGGAATGCCCTTTAAACTGGCGGCGCCGTATGTCAGGCTGAAGCCGAGGACGCTGTCAATGTTGAGCAGCACCACGCGGATGATTTCCCCGAAACCGAGCGTAATAATGGCAAGGTAATCGCCCCTGAGCCGCAGGGCAGGTATGCCTATGATGAACCCGAAAAGTCCGGCGGCGGCGCCGCCGATTATCAGCCCGAGGGGCAGCGAGACAAACAGCGGAAGCGTTGCCGCTGTGGCTTTCATAAATATAGCCGAAGCATACGCGCCGACCGCCATAAAACCGGCGTGGCCCAGCGGAAGCTGGCCTAGATACCCGGTGGCCAGATTGAGCGAAACGGCAAGAATAATATTAATGCCGATCAGCATAAGCACTTTAACGTAATAATTTGAAATTGTTTTTGTGCTGATCAAGGTACTGATGATGAGGAGAAAAACAATAAATACTAAGATGTTGATCCCATAACGGAGCGGCATGGGAATGCTTTTATACGCTTTCGTCACAACCACCCCCCTAAACCTTTTCAGTCATTGCATGGCCCATAATGCCCGTGGGCTTGACGAGCAGCACAAGGATGAGAATAGCAAAAACGACGCCGTCCTTCCAAACCGACAGGCCCACGGCCGAAACCAGCGCCTCCAGCAAGCCGATTGCGAAGCCGCCGATCATGGCGCCGGGAATCGACCCGATACCGCCCAGGACAGCCGCGACGAAAGCTTTAAGCCCCAGCATGGAGCCCATAGTCGGAGAAGCCTGCGGATAGGCGCAGCTGTATAGAATGGCGCCGATCCCAGCGAGAGCTGAACCGATGGCGAATGTAAAGGATATTGTCTTGTTGACGCTGATACCCATCAGCTGAGCCGATCCCATATCTTCGGAGACGGCGCGCATGGCTTTGCCCATTTTCGTCTTTTGTACGAGAACTGTGAGCAAAAGCATAGATATCACTGAGACGACGATGGTAACGACTGCGATAAAGCTGATGCTCGTATCACCGAGGCTGATGCTTGGCCCGCTGACAATTACCGGCATGGATTTAGCGCCGGCTCCCATGATAAGCTGGGCGATATTCTCAAGGAAAAATGACACGCCGATCGCCGTAATCAGGAGCGACAGACGCGGAGACTTGCGGAGCGGCGTATAGGCCGCCTTTTCAATAAGAACACCCAGCAGGGTACAGCCGGCAATTGCCGCAACGATGCCGACAATGGGCGGCATCGCGAGCATGGACATCATAATCCACGCCACATAAGCACCGACCATGATAATGTCGCCGTGCGCAAAGTTCAGCAGCATGATAATGCCGTACACCATGCTGTATCCCAAAGCGACGAGGGCATACACGGAGCCCGACTGGAGGCCGTTGAATATTTGGCTGATTATGGTTGAAAAATCAGACATCTTCTCTCATTCTTTCACTGTTAGAATTTGATGCAGCGCACCGGCTGCAGGGGAAAAGACAAAAACATTATAACAACGATTGCGGCATCATTACAATGGAAATTTCTAAATTATAT
>JAAYBH010000309.1 GCA_012718935.1 Clostridiales bacterium | reverse complement strand
TAAAAGAGTTTTTGGAGCAGAACGCATTAGCGCCGCCCGCGATGACGTTCAGGTATTTGATTCCCAATTCAGAAGCTTCGTCCTGGATGAGCTTGGAGGTTTCCGGATCATCAAACATCAGGGTCTGGAAGAAATCGACGGCTGCTTTGGTTCCGCCGGGAGCAAAAGAGGGGAAATTGAGGTAGGTCAGGGTGCCTAAATGCGGCATATGACCGAGGGCGACCATATTGACCGAGCCGTCAGCAACAGCATCCAGTTCCTCCTGGGAAGGGAACAAGGTTCCGCCCCAGGACATTTTGACTGTGATAGCGCCCCCGGAGAGCTCGCCCACCTTACCGATGAAATGCTTGAGGATCTGTCCGCCGGTCTCGGCTTCCTGGAAGGTCGACGAAAACCGGATTTCCAATGGTTCAACGGCAGCGGGAGCCGCTGAAGCAGGGGCAGCCGAAGCGGGAGCCGCTGAAGAGGGGGCTGCTGAAGAGGGAACCGAGGCGGGAGTTCCAGTCGTGCCACATGCTGATATCAGACTCAAGGATGCGAGCAGCGTAACGACCAGAAACATGGAGAGCTTTTTTTTCTTCATTTTTTTCCTCCTTCATTTATTTATTCTGGAGGACCCGGGTTATGCCCGGATCCTTAATCCAACAAATCAGCCATTCATGTCAGTGGAAACCCGATAAACCAATCAGCTTCGGAATCGTTGTAACAATCTGCGGGAATATGGCAATCAGCAGCACCATGATGTTTTCCGTAATGAAGAAGGGTATGATGCCGGAGAAGACTTCCATCGCATTGATGCGCAGAGCGTTGGCTGTCGCGAAAACGTTCATGCCGATGGGTGGCGTCAGACCATCCAGCTCTGTCATGAAGCAGAGGCAGATGATGATGACATAAGGGCTGAAGCCCAGGTTGCATAGAAGCGGAAATATGACAGGTACGGTGATGATAATGACCGAAACGACGTCTGCCACGCAGCCCATGAACACATAAAAAGCCATAACGATGAGAAATATGACAAACGGGGGCGCGTGAATGTTGACGATGGCATTTGAAATGACATCCGCCAGCTTTGTATCCGCGATGAACCTGCCGAACATCTGGCCGCCGATGACGATGGGGAATATGCTTGCTTCCATGAGCGCCGCGTCCCATATGTTGAACAGGATCTTCTTTATCGGCACTCTTTTTATTAAGGAATAGACGACAACAGCCACCGCGCCGATGGCGCCCGCAACAGTAGCCGTAAACCAACCCAGCATGGTGCCGCCAATGATGAGGCCGAAAAGGACGATGATCGGCAGAAGATAGAGAAGCGATTTCAGCTTGACGATTGCAGGAAGTTTCGGACCTTCCGCTTTGGGCATTGAGCCCTTCTTCACCTTGCCGATTATGTACACTGTCAACATCAGGGCAAGCATTGTGAGGAGACCTGGACCGATGCCGCCGACCAGAGCGGAGCCCACGGACAGGGTGACGCTCTCACCGTTGAACATAATCGGGGAGGGAGCGATCAGGCAGAACATGATGATGCCCATGGACGGGGGGATCAGAGTTGAAAGCGCGCCGGAGGCGGCAATGCAGCCCAGGGAGTATTTCCTGTTATATCCCGCCTTCTCAAGTTCGGGCATCGCCAGCTTGCCGAACGTGATGTTGCCTGCTATGGAAGAACCCGAGCAAGCGCCGAATATTGCGTTGGCGCCGATAACAGAGTACAGGAGGCCTCCGGTGATGCGGCCAAGGAAAGCTTTCACGGCAGTGAACGCCCCCTGGGCGATGCCTGTTTCTCCCGCAAGAGCGCCAAGAATCATGAACATCGGGAAAACAGCGAAATTATAGTTCGCGCCAAGATTGAACGGGGCATTGGTGAACTGGGTGAACACCATCGTTAGATCGCCGCCGTAAAGTAAGGCAAAGCCGGCAAAGGCCGCAACAAGCATGGAGACAAAAACAGGCACGCCGATGAAAACCATGAACAGCATGAAACAGAAGCCCAGCAGACCTATCAGCGAGGGATCTAGCATCAGATTATGTCTCCCTTCAAAGATGTACCTTCATTATTATCAGGATTCTGCGATGTACCTTCAGTATTATCAGGATTCTTCAAGGTGTATTGCCTGACAATAGCCCAAAGGAGCGACAGGGCTAAAAGAGCAAAACCAACGGCGGTTATCAGGGCAAAGGGCCACAGCGGGAAACCGACCCCCGTGACGGAACTCATCCTATGCCTGGCGATAAACTTACCCATCTGTTCAAAAGCACGCCAGCTTATAAATGAGGTGATACCCGCGCCCAGCAGATAGCCCAAGGTAATACATGCGTTTTCGAGCCATTTCGGAAATTTGCTGGTCAGCATGTCAATTCGTACATGCCCGCGGTCCAGGGTCACATAAGACATTGCCAGAAACACGACGGGAATATGAAGATAGGAGATAATCTCCGTGGATGCGGGGATGCCCGTGGTCGGCAAACCTAAAGATCTGAGCTTTTCACCGACGACGTTGATAAATGTCACAAGCATAATGCCTACAAGACCGACAGCAGATACGTAGGATATGCTCTTGATGACTTTCGTTATGGCGGCATCCGCTTTTACCAGCTTTTTATGCGGTGAATTCAACACATCACAACTCCTTCTCAATACTGTCAGTTAAATTCTGGAAGCGACGGCATAGGCCGCGCGCATAGCCGTCTGAATTGTTCCGGGTCTCTTACAGTCGCCGATCATGTAGAATTCTCCAGCGACTCCGTAGAAGGACAGAGCCTCGTCAGCTAGTGCCTTCATTCCGACCGAGATGACGATGGTGTCGGCTTCAATACTTTTTTCGCCGCCCGTATCTGTGTAACAGACCCTGCCGTCTTTAACCGCGTGCACCCGGGCATTGACGATCCCGGTTAAGTTTGCCTCAGCTTCCCAGACCTCCTTGAAGATCGAGTAGTAATGTATTAAAGTCGAATCCGCCGCGAGCTTGTCACGCATCTCGAGTACAGTGACCTTGTGTCCCCGGCGCGCCAGGTGGATGCCTGTTTCGACACCGACCTCGCCGCCTCCGATAATGACAACGTTTTTGCCGAGAGACGCTTCGCTTGAAAGCGCTGTTTCAGCGAAGCAAACCCTTTCACCGTCCAATCCGGGAATAGATGGCTTGACAGGGACGGCGCCCAGCGCCGTTACAACCACGTCAAACGGTTCGTTTTTCAGCATTTCAGGCGTGGCGCGTGTCGAGAACCGTGTTTCTATCCCTTGCTTCCACACCTGGTATATGAGGTAATCCTTAAACTTTTGCAGAGTCCATTTAAAATCCACATAGTCCGAGTGCTTGATGACGCCGCCGAGCGTATCGGAAGCCTCGAAAATCACAGGTATATGGCCGCGTTCCTTTAAATACAGGGCGCAGCGCATCCCGGCCGGACCGCCTCCGATTACGGCGACTTTTTTACTGCGCTTGGGCGGAATGCCCATTCGGGGGATCTTGTGCTCCAGTCCGATCAGGGGGTTGACCGAGCAGACCGAGACGAAAGGATCCTTCTCGCCGCGGCCATGGCACTTGTTGCACCGCAGGCAGGGAACAACATCGTCGTTTCTGCCTTCCAGTGCGAGCCGGCCATAATCCGGGTTGGAGATCCATGCCCTGGCGGCGTAAATCAAATCAGCCTTACCCTCGGCGATCACCTGCTCGCACGCGTCAAGATCGAGATAACCGCCGACCGTGCCAATGACTAGCCCCTCGACACGCTTTTTGATATATTCCGCGTAACGGACGAAGGGTTCGTGTTCCGGGTTGAAGCTTGTCGGATGCGCAACATCCGCGGACGGTGCCCTGAGCTGTACGACATCGATATATTTCTTAGCCGTGTTCAAAAACTCGACCGATTCGTCGATTGTATAACCGTTCCTGATATCTTCCGCCGACCAGATGAGCTCGATCAGAAAATCCTTGCCGACTCTGTCGCGGACCCGCTCCAGGACCATCAGCGGAAACCGCATACGGTTTTTTAAGCAGCCGCCCCAATCATCGGTCCGTTTGTTCGTGATTGGAGAGAACATGCGTGCCGTCAGGTTCGCTCTGTAGCATGCGTGAATAGAGACCATGTCATAGTCCAGTGTCTGCAGGATTGAGGCCTGCTCGGCATAGGAATCGGCGATTTTCGAAAGGGTATCGCTGTCATACCAGATGCAATCCTCGTGGGCCGGTATCAGCTCAAGCTCAAATTCATAGGGCTTCGGCACCGCAAAAGGCTTTTCATTGCCGGCAGATTCCCTGAAGCTCTCGAGATAATCGTCGGGATTATCTGCCGATTTCTGCCGCATCAGCGGATAAGCGGAGGGAGGACCGACAAAAATGCCCATGCAGGCGATCGAATCATAATAATGGATGGCGTCGGACAGCTGGAGCAGGTAGTTCTGGGAGCACGTATCGTACAGATCGAAATCCGGGAAATGACCGAAGTCCAGATTCATCGGCTGCTGTTTACCGCGGCTGAAATTATTGATGCCCATGCAGGTGACGATGGCGGCACCCTTGGCCTTGTTCTCGAAATGTGCGATGACGGAATCTGCCGGGTATGACTCCGGCCCTTGCAGAAAGTGCGGGAGGGAGTTGGAGGCAGCCAGCCGGTTTTTTAGTATGTAATTGCGGATTTTCAAAGGTGACTGAAGATTCTTGTATTTAGGACCCAAGGCGTGTACCTCCCGATGCTGATGTCCTTTGTTAT
>JAAYBH010000308.1 GCA_012718935.1 Clostridiales bacterium | reverse complement strand
CGGGGAAAAAAACACGAGGAATCCTTTTGACCAAGCTGACGTACAGCTTTCAAAGCTTGTCAGCACCGTTCCCGGGAGCGGCGATTGGCTCTACGAGCTAAAATACGACGGCTACAGGATCCTGGCGTATATGGAGGCCGGCGCAGCCCGCCTTATGACCCGCAACGGCCATGATTTTTCACATCGTTTTCATGAAATGGCGCAAGCTCTTGCAGATTGGGCCGCCGGAAGGGCGATGGTTCTGGACGGTGAAATGGTCATCACCGACGAAAAGGGTAAAACGGATTTCCAGGCGCTGCAAAGCTATATGAAAAACCCCAAAGGGCAGAGCCTGTCCTATATCGTCTTCGACCTCCTGGCGCTGGACGGTATGGATCTGAGAGCGGAGCCCCTGACCGACAGGAAAGCAAAACTTGAATTACTTCTGAAGGACGCGCCTAAAAGCCTTGTTTACAGCCATCATGTCAGAGGGAGCGGAAAGGAGAGCTTTCTGGCGGCCTGCCAGGCAAACCTGGAGGGAATTGTCGGTAAAAAGGCCGATTCAGTCTACAGCGGCACAAGAAACGGAGACTGGATCAAGCTTAAATGCGATACAAGACAGGAATTTGTCATCGGCGGGTATACGCGGACAGACAAAAAAACGAGCGGCTTCAGCGCGCTGCTTCTCGGGGCTTATGACGGCAGGGACTTGGTTTATGCTGGACGCACCGGCACCGGCTTTACCGAATCCCTCATGAAGGAGCTTGAAGGAAAATTCGATAAAATAAAGCGAAATGAACCGCCCTTCAAAGAAGCTCCGAAGCCGAAATCGAACGAGAAATTTTTCTGGCTTGATCCGGTGCTGGCCGCTGAAATCAAGTTCGCCGAATGGACGGAGGACAACCTGTTAAGGCAGGCCAGCTTCAAGGGGCTGCGCCTGGATAAAAACCCGGGTGATATAAAAATTGAAACCGCAGATGAGGAGAAGCCGATGAATAAAGCAGGCAGCAGCTTGATGATCGACGGTATCAGGATCACAAGCCCCGATAAGAAGATATTTGAGGACCCTGTCATTACAAAACTGGACGTTATCCGTTATTACGAGAAGACCGCGGAACGCATGCTGCCATATGTGGGCCGCAGGCTTCTCAGTATTGTCCGCTGCCCGAAGGGCATTTCTCAAACGTGTTTTTATAAAAAACACCCCGGCCCGGATAACAAGGGCATCGTCACGATGCTGATCACGAACAGCGAAGGGCAGGCGGAGGAATATTTCTATATTGAAAACGCCTCCGGACTCATTTATGAAGCCCAGATGGGCACGCTGGAATTTCACACCTGGGGCAGCCGGATTGACAATCTGGAAAAACCGGACATCATGGTTTTCGATCTGGACCCGGACGAGGGCATGGACCTGGAAACCATTCGGCAGGGTGTCCGTGACGCCAAAAGCATTCTTGAACAGCTGTCTCTCAAATCATATCTCAAAACAAGCGGCGGCAAAGGTTATCACGTCGTCGTCCCCTTCGAGCCTTCTGTGGATTGGGAGACGTTCCACAATTTCGCCAGGCGGGTTGCAGAGGTGATGGAGCAGCAGTGGCCAGGCCGCTATACGAGCAACGTCAGGAAAAATAAACGGGCGGGTAAAATTTTTATCGATTGGATCCGCAACGGCAGAGGCGCCACCAGCATCGCCCCTTATTCCATCCGGGCGCGGAAGGGCGCCGGCGTGTCGATGCCCATCACGTGGAAGGAGCTTGACACGGTGGCGCCCGACGGCGTCACGATGGCGGAAGCGCTCATGAGAATTGGCAGGGATGATCCATGGATTGATTTTTTCAGGACCGGGCAGCGGCTGAAATAAAGTATCATAATGCAAAACATCCGTATAAATGATCTGGTAAACGTGGTTGCTGTATGTTAAAATAACGTAGCTAGGTACGGAATAAACGATGCGCGCCGCTCGCTGTAAAGCGGCAGCCGCGGCGGATGAATACCAACACTCCGCCTGCGGAAACGAATGGAGGTTAAATGAGCTGGACACTTAAGCCTGTTACCGACCGCGTCTTAAGGCAGCGCGAGCAATACAGGGATGTCAAACCCCAAGTCTGTATCGCGCGTTATAGGATTCTCACGGAGTTCTATATGAGCCATCCGGAGCTGAACGGCATTCTGCGCCGGGCAAAGGCGATGCGGGAAATCTATGAAAAAATCCCGGTCCGTATCGGCGACGACGAGGTGATTGTGGGCGCGCAATCTGCTACATACAGGGGCGGCGCGCTGTACCCCGAAAACTGCGTCACCTACATCAAGGACGAGATCGGCAGCGGCACCATCGCCACCCGCGAGATCGACCCCTATGATATCGCCGACGAGGACAGGGTCTATGTCAATAATACGGTGGATTACTGGCTGAAGGGCGAGAGCACCCACGCCAAAACCCAGGCTTATTATCCCGAGGAATACGCGCCCCACGACTTCAACGGCGTCACCATGATCGGCCGCATGTGCATCAGCGACACGCCGGTGGGCCATTTCGTCACGGGCTACGACAAAGCCATCCGGGTGGGCTTCAAGGCCATCAAGGAGGAAGCCGAGCAGAAGATGGCGGAGATCGTCGCCCGGACCATGCCCGGCAACACCAACGAGCAGTATAACTTTTACCGCGCCGTGGCCATCGTCTGCGAGGGCATGATCACGCTCACAAAACGCTACGCTGCCCTTGCCAGGGAAAAGGCAGCCATCGAAAAGAATCCCGAGCGCCGGGACGAACTCCTCAAAATGGGGGAAGTCCTCGACTGGTGCATGGAAAACCCCTGCCGCACCTATCACGAAGCGCTGCAATGCCTGTATATGTACCAGACCTGCCTGTGCCTGGAGGCCAACATGCACGGCATCACCATGGGCCGCGTGGACCAGTATCTCGGCGATTTCCTTGAGCGGGATCTGGCGAACGGTTCAATCACCGAGGCTGACGCCCAGGAGCTCCTGGACATGTTCTACCTGAAGGTCGCCGAAATGAACAAACCCTGGTCGAACGGCGCCACTCAATCCGCGCCGGGCTATACCTCGGGCCAGTTGATGTCCATGGGCGGTGTCGACAAAAACGGCAATGACGCTTCCAACAGGGTCACCTATATGATGCTCCAATGCGTTTCCCGACTCGTCCTCCACGATCCCCCGCAGTCTCTGCGCATTCATAAGAACACGCCGCCCGAGCTGTGGGAAGCCGCCATTGAGACGACGAAAATCTGCGGCGGCCTGCCGACCTTTGAAAACGACGACGTGATCATCCCCGCCCTTATAAAGCGCGGCCTGACGCTGGAGGACGCCCGCAATTATTCGCCCATCGGCTGCGTGGAGCCTGGCGGCAACGGCAATGACTGGCCGGCCTGCGGCGGCACCGGCAGTATGTCCTACATCAACCTTCCCAACGCTGTTTTACTTGCCATCAACGACGGGCGTTTAACGATGCCCCTGTTCACTCCTCCCGGCGGCGAAGTGCCCCAGGTCGGTCTGCCCACCGGCCATCTGTATGAAATGGAAACCTTTGAGCAGGTGAAGGAAGCATACAGGAAGCAGGTCGAGTTTTTCGTCCGCTGGCACGTCCTTATCAACAACAACGCCGAATACGTGACCCGCGAGCTCCTGCCGCTCCCCGTCGTCTCCGCCACCATGGGCGGCTGTATGGAAAGCGGCAGGGACGTCATGTACGGCGGCGCCAAATACAACGGCAGCG